>CAVBAM010000326.1:0-2400 GCA_963593315.1 Candidatus Methanomethylophilaceae archaeon
CGTGCGCGATTGAGCAGCTGCGCCTGCCGGTGCGCGTCGAGTCCGAGTTTCGGCTCGATTGGGCGGCTGGCGAGGTTTCGCTGCTGCTTACGGCGCCAGACGCTTCCCTGATGCCGTCATCGGACGATCCCCACGCGTGCGCGATTAGATACGCCGCGCATGTCGGGCTGCTGTTGGCGTCGCGCGCGTTCGGGCTGCATGACACCATCGGGAAGGTGCGCGTGCTGGCCCGCCCCCTTGCCGAGGAGCGGGGCGCCCATGAGACTTCGGCCCGCACGACCGCGACCGCCCCAGGGATTGATGGCGAGCGTGATGGGCGCCCCGAAGCCGCTTCCTCGGCAAATTGGGAAACGCCGGCTTCGATACCCGATGGCGACCCGTCTGCCTTTTTCGACGTCTCGTTCACGCGTGAGCTGTGGGAGCGCCAGGCTTGCTTCGACGCTGCGCTCAAGGGCGATCCACTTGGCGTTTTGCGTGCCGCCGGCGCCCGCTTCGACGTTGCCGACGCACATCTGCCCGCCGCCGAGTCGCTGCAGCCCTCGTTCGAGGCATGGCGCTCCTCGGACCGAAGGGAGTTGTTGGACGCGCTGCCGCCCGATGCGCGCTACACGCTCGGGGCGCGCCGCGCCGCCGACCTGAATGTCGAGTACGACACAGCGTATCGTCGCATGGCGGAGGACATCGCAGGCAAGCTTTCCGGGGTGGAAAGCGCCACGGAGGCCATCCGCGTGGTGCGGGAGGTTTCTGACGCGGCGGTGGCGGCTCGCGACGAGCGCGCCGTGACGGCATGCGCCCGTCTGATGTCGTCGCTGGCCGAAGGGGGCGCGGGCGCGTTCGACCAGAATGCCGTGGTGGAGCGCTTTTTGGGGCGCGACCGCTGCCGCGAGGCCCTTTCCCGTGCGCAGGCGCTCGAAGAGGCCCACCCTGACCAAGCCATTACCATTTTGGCGGACGCCATCTCGGAGGCGCAGCTGCTCGACGGCATCGCCGACGGCGCCGAGACGATCTACCGCTACTTCGACGGCTACGCCTCGCGCGTGCTGTACAACTTGGCGCTCACGGGCCGTTTCGATTTGGCGCGGCGCGTGAAGGGCGACGTTGGTAAGCGCGTCGTCCCCGCGCCCGATTCCTTCTTCCTGTGCCACGTCGAGATCGTCCGCTTGCTGGAACAGTCGTTCGCGCGTTCGGATGAGGCGCTGCGCTACGGGGAGGCGCTGCTTGCCATGGCGCCGTCGGTGGCCATGGCGTATCGCGTGGTGGGGCGCGCGTACATGCTCACGGGCGACGCCGAGCGCGCGCAAGCCGTGCTCACCGATGGCTTGCGCGTGGCGCTGCAGCCTACCGATTTGGCATTTCTGTACTACCAGCTGGCGTACGTGCTGTGGAAGGCCGGCGATTCCGAGACCGCCGTGGCGTGCTATCTGAAATCCATGGCCTGCGGCCCGGCCTGCGCGCTGCAGGCCATGGCCGAGATGCGCGAGCTTCTCTCCGAAACGGGGTGCGCCACCTGGCCGCGCGACGACCTGGATGCGCGTCTTGCCGCCGCCGGCGTGCCGGCCGGCCCCGACGAGGAGCTGCTCGACGCCTTCGACGCTGCCGCCGTCGCCGCGTCGGACGCGGGCCTGCCCCACGTGGCGCGCAACATGCTGGCCTTCCGCCTGCGCTACCGTGCCGACGACGCGCTCATGGGCGTGCTGCGCAGCTTCGGCCGGTAGGGCCTGCCCTGCGCTACAATACGGGCGTTTGACGAATCACCAAGCAAAGGATCCATCATGGCCATCAACTCCCCGGAAGGAACGCGCGACCTCTTGCCCGAAGAGGCGAAATTCTGGGCGCATTTCCGCGACACCGCCTTCGGCATCTTCGCCCGCTACGGCTACGAGCCCATCGAAACGCCGCTGTTCGAGCAGACCGACCTGTTCGTGCGCGGCATCGGGCAGGCCACCGACGTGGTGTCCAAGGAGATGTTCACGGCCATTTCCGGCGAGAACTTCAAGCGCGTCATCGACGGCGGCACCATCAAGGCGAAAAGCCGTCTGAGCCTGCGTCCCGAGGGCACGGCGGGCGTGGTGCGCGCGGTGGTGCAGCATGATTTGGTGCCGCAGGGCGCGGCGCCGGCCAAGCTCATGTATGCCGGCCCGATGTTCCGCGCTGAGCGCCCGCAGAAGGGCCGTCAGCGCATGTTCAACCAGGTGGGCATTGAGTGCTTGGGCGCCGAGGACCCCAGCGTGGACGCCGAGGGCATCATCATGCTCATGCGTTTTTACGCGGCTATCGGCGTGCCGGTCGAATCGACGGTGCTGCTGGTGAACTCCATGGGCTGCGAGCATTGCCGCCCGAAGTACCGCGAGGCGGTGCAGGCGTTTCTGAACGAGCATGCCGACGCCATGTGCGACGAGT
>CAVBAM010000327.1:0-2388 GCA_963593315.1 Candidatus Methanomethylophilaceae archaeon
TACTTCAACAAGGCCAAGGCTATGCCCGGCATCACCGGTGACAACCTGATGATCCTCCTGGAGTCCCGCCTGGACAGCGTCATCTTCCGTCTCGGCTTCGCCCGCACCCGCAAGGAAGCTCGCCAGATCGTGACCCATGGTCACATCGAGGTGAACGGCCGTCGTGTTGACGTGCCTTCCTACCGCGTGAAGGCCGGCGACACCATCGCCGTGACCGCGAAGTCCAAGGAGCTTTTGGTCATCAAGAGTGCTTTGGTTTCCAACGCTCGCTTCCAGGTTCCTGCTTGGCTTGAGGTTGACATCGAGAAGCTGCAGGGCAGCGTTCTCGCTCTTCCCACCCGCGATCAGATCGATCTCGACATCCGCGAACAGCTCATCGTCGAGCTCTACTCCAAGTAATCGCGCGATAGTAAGGAGGCTTACCCAACATGACAGAGTTCATGAGGCCGACGGTAACAACGGAAGAAGTCAACGACACCGTTGCACGTTTCATCGTGGAACCGCTGGAACGTGGTTACGGCTATACGCTGGGTAACAGCATGCGTCGTGTTCTGCTGTCCTCCTTGGACGGCGCGAAGGCGACGGCCATCCAGATCGAGGGCGTGCAGCACGAGTTCACCACCGCCGAGGGCGTTATCGAGGACATCACCGATATCGTCCTGAACGTCAAGGGCCTGGTGTTCTCCGCTCTGAACGACGACATCGAAGAGGCCACGGCCCATGTGTCCGCTGAGGGCCCGTGCGTGGTTACCGGTGCCGATTTGCAGGTGCCGACCGAGTTCACGCTGATCAACCCCGAGCACGTCATCGCGACGGTTGCCGACGGCGGCCAGCTCGACATGACGATCCGCATCGGCGTTGGCCGCGGCTACGTGTCCGCCGAGCGCAACAAGCGCATGGAGGACCCGATCGGCATCATCCATGTCGACTCGCTGTTCTCGCCGGTTCGTCGTTGCACGATGAACGTGACCGACACCCGCGTGGGTCAGCGCACCGACTACGACAAGCTGGTTCTGGAAGTTGAAACGGACGGGTCGCTCGCGCCTATCGACGCCGTTACCCGCGCCGCCAACATCATCAACCAGTACATGGGTGCGTTCCTCAGCCTGACCAGCACCCCCGAGGAAGAGGAAGTCGAGACGCCTTCCATCTTTGCCCCGGAGGGTCAGGAGTCGAACGCCGAGCTGGACAAGCAGATCGAGGATCTGGACCTGTCCGTCCGCTCTTACAACTGCCTGAAGCGCGCCGGTATCCACTCCGTGCGCCAGCTGGTCGAGTTCTCCGAGAACGACCTGCTGAACATCAGGAACTTTGGTGCGAAGTCCATCGAGGAAGTGAAGGACAAGCTCATTTCCATGGACCTCAATTTGAAGCAGTAATAGGAGATACTCACAATGAGGCATAACTACAAGGGCCGTAAGCTGGGCACCGACTTCGCCCACACCAAGGCCATGAAGCGCAGCTTGGTGCAGGCGCTGTTCCTGAACGACCGCATCAAGACCGTGGAGTCCCGCGCGAAGGAGATTCGCCCCGACGTTGACAAGATCATCACCTGGGCGAAGAAGGGCGACCTGCACAGCCGTCGTCTGGCCATCGCCGCGCTGGGTGGCGACAAGGAACTGGTCCGCGAGATCTTCGAGAAGGTTGCGCAGGGCATGTTCGCCGATCGTCAGGGTGGCTACACCCGCATCATGAAGCTTGGCAACCGCAAGGGCGACAACGCCCCCATGGTCATCATGGAGCTCGTGACCGAGCCCGTGGCCAAGAAGGCGGAGAAGGCTGAGAAGCCGGCCGCCAAGAAGGCTGCTCCGAAGAAGGTCGAGAAGGCCGAGGATAAGGCTGAGGAGACCGTCGAGGCTGCTGAGGCCGAGGCCCCCAAGGCTGAGGAAGCTGCCGAGGAGAAGGCCGAATAGGTCTTCGCCAGCATAGCTTGCGTAGAAGGAAGGTCCTGCGGGACCTTCCTTTTTTGTATGCGACAGGTGTCCGCGCTGCTCCCCGCCCTGAAGCGCCGTGCGGTATACTGCGCCCTATGCGATTGCGAACTTCCGTCTACATATCGGGTGATTCCCCTGTTCATCGATGCGATGCGCGCACAAAGGTGCTCTTGCTCGCCGTTTATTCCGCAGCGGTGTTCTGGGTTGACGGTGGGGTGGGGATGGCGCTGTTCGCCGGCTGCCTCGCCGTTTGCGTGGGAGTCTCGCGCGTGGGCTTTACGCGCGTGCTTGTTATGGGTATTCCCGTGTACGTGCTGGCAGCCTTCACCGTCCTGTTCGCGGCCATCAATGCCGAGGTGGGCGCATTGCTCGGGTGTCTGTACGCTGCCCGCATGATCGTTCTGGTCTTGGCCAGCCTGCTCGTTACGTTCACCACCACGTCCACGCAGCTCAG
>CAVBAM010000328.1:0-2384 GCA_963593315.1 Candidatus Methanomethylophilaceae archaeon
GATCTTGGTTGCGCTGTACGCGTTCGCGCTGGTGGTGCCGAAGGACATCCTGCCGACTATCCTCAACCGCGCGGAGGCCGGCTACACGCTTTCCTGGTTCATCCTCTCGCTGCAGGACAACCTCAACGGCATCATGAGCGTGCTCACGGGCACCTCGATCGGGCCGGTCAGCTACGAGTCGACCATGATCCGCTATATCATGATCTGCTTCACGGGCGCGGGCATGGCGCTGTGCGGCGCGGTGTACCAAGGGTCGTTCAGAAACGCGCTGGTATCCCCCTCGACGCTCGGCATCATGTCGGGGGCCACGCTGGGGCTGACGGTGTACGTCATCTTCTTCTACGATTCGCTTTCCAGCGAATTCGTGGGATCGCTGGGGCTTGGCTCGGGTGCCGCCCAGGGCGCGGCGACCTCGGTCCCCACCGACGTGCTCGGCCATATCTTTTCTTCCTACGGCCTTGCCATCTGCTCTTTCGCCGGCTGCATGTTCGTCATGGCGTTGGTGCTTTTAGTGCTGCGCCTTTCCCGCGGCACGGCGTCGGCCATCTTCCTCATCATAGTGGGGCAGGTCATGGGAGGCGTCGTCGGCGCGGTTTGCGAATCGGCGCGCTATTACTATATGACGGTCGACCAGTACGGCGACAAGGCCACGCTGCTCACCGACCTCATGATCGCGTCGTTTTACCGCAACTACACCTGGGTCGACCTTGCTTGCGTCGGCGTGCCGCTTATCGTGACGTTCCTCGTGGTGATGCACCTGCGCTCCTCGATGATGACACTGTCCTTGGACGAGGGCGAGCAGCGCACGCTCGGCGTCGAATCCCGCCGGATGATGTATGCGGTGTTGGCGCTGTGCACGCTGCTCACCGCCATGATCGTGTCGTTTTGCGGAACCATCGGGTTCGTGGGCTTTCTCGTGCCCCATTTGGCGCGCCGCCTCGTCGGCCCGAACTTCAAGTATTTGATCCCGGCATCGACGGTGCTCGGCGCCGTGTTCGTGCTCGCCGCCTACACGCTGCTCATGATCACGCTCGGCTCCGATTACGAGACCATGGTCGGCATGTTCATATCCATCGGCGGCGCCGCCGTATTCCTGGTGACGGCCCTGCGTGGGAAGGGGGGCGTCCGTGGCCAGTTCAAATAAGGAAAAGGTACAGCGCGCCGCAATCCCCGCGCCCGAGCCGCGGTACATGAACGCCCCCGCATCCGACATTTCTCGCTACAATCTCGGCAGCGTGGACGCGCGCGACATCCCCGAGACGGGCAAGGCCGCCGCGGGCACGCCTGCGCTGCGCTCGTGGCTGTCGGCCGCCGTCACCTCGGCCCATATGGCCGCCGACCGCTGGTCGCTGCGCGCGAAGGTTATCGTGAGCGCGGTCATCCTGGTCGAGCTTCTGTTTCTGTCCCTGGGCATCATGGGCGCCGCAGGCCAGAACTATGCGTACAGCGGCGCGTACGCGACGTACGATCCCGTGCAGGTCGTCCGCGTGATTGCCGAGCACGCGCGCAATTTCTTCGGGCCCCTGCTCAATATCTGCAGCGCGCATGACAATACGTGGATCCTCGAGAACGTCCCCGGTTACTGGGCGATAGAGCATCGTGCGGGCGTTTTGGGCATTACGCTTGCGTGTTCGGTTCTACTCGGCGTTTCGGGCATGCTGTATCAAAACGTGTTCAAGAACCCCATCGCCGGTCCCGGCATGCTGGGCGCCTCCACCGGCATTTCGCTCGCCTTCATGCTCATGGTCGTGCTCTACGGGTCCCTCGCGCCGACGATGCTGGCCGAGCGCTACGTGTTCTGCTACGGCTTTGGCGCGGCCATCCTCGTGTTCGTCATCGCGGCGGGCAGGAAGCTCTCGGGCAAGGGCCGCCCCTTCGACGTTGTCACCATGCTGCTCGTCGGCTCTATATTGAGCCAGCTGCTCGGCTTCATCGTGAGTTATGTCACGCTGTTCGTCATGGAAGACGAAGATTACCTGGTGTTTTACAACCTCTCGCAGATGCTCACCGTCGACTCCTCGCTGCTTTCGTGGCTGGTGCTCGCGGTGGCGTTCCTGGTGTCGTTCGTTCCCGTGTGGCTGCTGCGCTTCAAGCTCAACGCGCTGTCGTTTGACGAGGATGAGATGCGCATGATGGGCGTCTCCCCGACGCTTCTGCGCGCGGTCGCCCTCATATGCGGCGCCATCATGATGCTGGCCGCCCAAATACATGTCGGCATGGTGTCGCTCGTCACGCTCGTGGTGCCGTTTTTGGCGCGCAGCTGGTTCGGCGTCGAGGCGCGGGCGCAGATGACGGGTTGCATCTGCAGCGGGGCGATTCTGCTCATCGTGGCGCGCGACATAACCGATCTGATCCCCTTCGTGGGAAGCGGCCTGGCCATTGGG
>CAVBAM010000329.1:0-2382 GCA_963593315.1 Candidatus Methanomethylophilaceae archaeon
GTCCATGAAGCTGCGCACCACGCCGACTCGCATGCCGGCCACGTCCTGCTCGCACGCGGCGGCAAAACCCGCCGGCACGTCCTGCGAGGTGCAGTCGAGCACGTCGCGCCCGGCGAGCACGTCCATGGCGGTTGCGGCGTCGCGCACGCTGCGCGCGAACGGGCCAACCTGGTCGAGCGAGCTGCCGAAGGCCACCACGCCGTAGCGGCTGACGGTGCCGTACGTCGGCTTGACGCCCACCACGCCGCAGAAGCTTGCGGGCTGGCGGATGGATCCGCCGGTGTCGGAACCCAGCGTCACGCAGGCCATGCCGGCGGCCACCGCCGCGGCCGAGCCGCCCGAGCTGCCGCCCGGGACGCAGCCGAGGTTCCACGGGTTGCGCGTCGGGCCGAACGCCGAGGACTCGGTGGTCGAGCCGAACGCGAACTCGTCCATGTTCAGCTTGCCCAGCGGCAAGGCGCCTGCGTCCAGCACGCGCTGCACGCACGTGGCCGTGTAGGGCGAAACGTAGTTTTCCAGCATGTGCGACGCGCACGTGGTGTGCGTGCCTGTCTGGTTCATGTTGTCCTTGAAGGCGACGGGCACGCCCGCGAGCGGCCCCATCTCGGCGAACGTGCCGGCGGAAACAGCTTCGTCAACGCGCGCGGCCGCGGCCAGCGCGGCGTCGGACGTCTGTTCCAAAAACGCATGCACCTGCGCGTCGGCAGCGGCAATGCGCTCAAGCGAGGCCTTAGCGACCTCGGTGGCGGAAAACTGCTTGGAGGCGATGCCCTCGCGGATCTGCGCGATGCCCATATCGGAAATGGCGGTCATTACGCGTCACCCCCCTCGCTCAAGATAGCCGGGATGAGGAAGCTGCCGTCCTGCTGCTTCGGCGCGTTTTCCAACGCCACTTCCTGCGAAAACGAGGTGCCCTCGACGTCCTCGCGCATGACGTTCGACAGGCTTCCGATCGGATGGAACGTCGGTTCGACGCCTTCCAAGTCAAGTTGTTTGATGGGTTGCAGCGTCTCGATGATGCTGTTCAGGTCGACCGTCATCTCCGAGAGCTCCTCGTCGGTGAGGCCGATGCGCGCGTATTCCGCAATGCCGCGGACCTCGCGCTCGGTGAGGTATTGGGTCATGGCCTTCCTTCTTCATGTAAACGAGCGCACGCCGCAAAGGGCGTGCGCCAAGGCTCGAATGCACCCGTTTATCATAGCAAACCCCGCCGGGCGCGGGCGGCGCGGAAAGCTAGCAGCCTACGCGCTCCACAGGTAGCCGACGCCGCGCACCGTTTCCAAGTGCTGCGCCAACTCCGGCCCCAGCTTGGCGCGCACGCGACGCACGTGCACGTCGACCGTGCGGCTGCCGCCGTAGTAGTCGAAGCCCCACACGCGGCGCAGCAGCGCGTCGCGGCTGTACGTCCTGCCCGGATGCGTGACCAGAAACGCCAGCAGCGCGTATTCCAGATACGTGAAGTCCAGCGGCTCGCCGGCCACGGTGACCTGGTACGTCGCCAGGTTGATGGTCATGTTGTCCACCGAAATGAAGTCGGACGTGGAGCTTTCGTTGCCCGGCCACAATAGCTGGCGGATGCGGGCGGCGCATTCCTCGCCGGAGGCGCCGTGCACCACGAAATCGCTCTTCACCTGCACGGGAAGGCGGAACTCGGAAAGCTGCTCCTCGCCGATGATGACCAGAAGGCTGGCGCTGCCGTCTTCCAGAAGCACCGACTCCACCTGCGCCACGTTGGCCAGCGCGTCGCTGCGCGCCTCGTAAATGACCAGGTCGTAGGACGGATGCTGCGCCAACAGCTTCTTGAACTGCACCGAAGAGCCGGCCGCGACGTCCACGTCCAGGCCCGAAAGCACCTGCTGGAACTTGTGGGCGTTGTCAAGGCTGTCGGCGATGAATATGACCGTTTTCCTCATGCCGTGAGCCCTCCTTCCTCGTTGCCGCCGCGCGAGCCGATGTGGCCGCTCATCTACAGAACCGCCAGGTAGCGATCGCGTTCCCATTTAGAAACGCTTGACTGATACTCATTCCATTCAGCGCGCTTGGTTTCCACCAGGTAGTTGCAAATGTGGTCGCCAAGCGTCTCGCGCATGAGCTTCGATTCCGCGAACAGCTCCACGGCCTCGCCGAGGCTTTCGGGCAGCGTGCGGAAACCCTGCTTGCGCAGGTCCTGGCGCGACTGCGTGAACAGGTCGCGGTCCTCGATGGGCGCGGGCGGCTCCAAGCCCTCCTCGATGCCCGCCAAGCCGGCGGCCAGCATGACGGCGAAGGCCAGATACGGGTTCGCGCCCGGATCGGGGCTGCGCAGCTCCAGGCGGCAGGCCACCTCGCGGTTGGGGCGATAACCCGGCACGCGCACGAGCGCACTGCGGTTCGCGCGGGCCC
>CAVBAM010000330.1:0-2372 GCA_963593315.1 Candidatus Methanomethylophilaceae archaeon
GGGCAGCTTGGCAAGGCTCGCGACGACCGATTCTACCGTCAGCGACATGTTCGTGCCGGTGTCTCCGTCGGGGACGGGGAACACGTTGAGGCGGTTGACCTCGCCGGCGCGGTCGCTTAAGTTGCGGCTAGCGGCCGCGATGGCGTTGATCAGGTCGTTGGCACTGTATTGTTCAGACATGGATTGAAAGCTCCTTTGAGGATGAAACGAATAGCGCGACTTCGCGCGGGGGCGGGGCGTTTTACTTGCGGACCTTGACGCCCTGCACATGCACTTCCACCCCGTCGAGCGGAACGCGCGCGTATTCCTTCAACACGAAGCTGACCTGGTCAACCAGGTTCTGCGACACCGTGTTGATGTTGGTGCCGTACTCAATGACGACGTAGAGCGCCACGTGGACGCCCGCATCGGTGGCGCTGACCGTCACGCCGCGGCGCAGGCGGCTGGCGGGCAGGATTTTGGCGATGCCGTCTGCGGCGGAAGGTGCCGCCATGCCGACGACGCCGTAGCACTCCAAGGCGGCGCTGCCGACCATGTCGGCGAGAACATCGTTGGCAACATGCAGGTTGCCGGGAATGGCTTCAGTCATGGCGTTCCTTTCTTGCGCGGTACGCAAACGCGTTTACGTGTAACGTATGAACTGTGAGTATACCCCATGCGCGCGCAGGCACGCTTCGCTTGGCCGGTTCGCTTTCGGCATCCTACACGAAAAATTCTTGTCCACGTTTTGTTTCATGTGCTATAGTGGGAGGGCTTTTGTGCAAGAGCGGCGAAAACGCCGATGCATGCAACCTAGGTACATGGAGTGATGAGTAATGTCTAAGATTTGCGAAGTTTGCGGTAAGGCTCCCGTCGCTGGGCGCAGCGTCAGCCACTCTCACCGCGTGACGAACCGTTGGTTCCGTCCGAACATCCAGAAGGTGACCATCAAGGACAGCAAGGGTCACGTGCGCAAGGCCAACATCTGCACGAAGTGCCTGAAGGCCGGCAAGGTTACCCGCGCCTAGCGCATAACGCGAAATAGGTTTTACAAGAAAGGCTCGCCCGATGGGGCGAGCCTTTCTTGTTTGGGTTGCAGTTTGCGAGAGGCGATTGGCGCACTCGTGTATAGGCAAATTGGCATTCCCTTGCGCAAAACAGCCGGCCGTGCGAGGTTTCCTGATCCCGGTATCGCCAGCGGCCTGGTCGATCTTGCGATCGACCCCACGAAATCTTGCCGCATGGTCAAGATCGACAGCAGGACATCATCCCAAACCACCGTCAAGGCAACGTCCCGCCCTGCTGTCGAGACGTTATCCCAAGCGGAAGTTCCGTAGGCGCCCTCGCAAGAGCGCGCAATGCCGGCGAAGCCGGCATCACCGCCCCGTGGCCACCGCTCCGCGGAATTACTGGGCGGAGAGGACGAGCATGCGGCCGCAGTTGGGGCAGGTGCCGACGTTGCCGTCGCGGCGCATATCGCTCACGCGCCCGTGATCGACCGCGGCACGGCAGGCGCCGCAATGGTCGTCGGCGAGAAGCGCCATGGGCACGCCGCCGGTAGCGCGGGCGGTGCGCTCGTAGACGCGCAGCGCCTCGGCGTCGACGGCGGACGCGAGCTGCGCGCGCTCGGCCTCAAGCTCGGCGACGCGCCCCTTGAGCTTGCCGCCTTCCTCGACGAACACCTTGGTCGCGGCCGCCTCCTCGTCGGCGAGCTTTTGCGCGGCCGCCTCGATCTGCGCCTTGACGGCGCGCACCTTCTCCACCTCAACGTCGGCGGCGCGCATTTCGTCCTCAAGCGACTCGCGGCGCTTGGCAATGCCGGAAAGCTCCTTCGTACGCGATTGCACGCTGCGGAAATCGCCCTTCACCTCGTCGATTTCGGCCTGCACCTTTGCCTGTCGCTCGGCGAGCCCGTCGTCTTCCTCGGTGAGCTTCGCCAACTTCGCCTCTGCCTTGGCAAGCAAGCCCTCGACCTGCTCGGCCTTTTCGGCAACCGCCCTTTGGCGCACGCGGGAATCGAGGATCTTCTTGCGCTCGGGCATGCTCTCGAGCTCTTTGTTCGTGCGGATTACCTGCATGTCCAGCTCCTGCATATGCAGAAGCGTCGCCACATCCTGAGAATCGATTCGCATAGCACACATCCTTCATGTATCGCCGGCGCTTGCTCGCCGTGGGTTAGGAAAGTTCAAAGCTGGGAATAATTATACGCGCACGGCTTCGGGATACGCCCACCGCTCGTCCTGCCGCACGATCATCACAAGCTCGCCCGGCACGCCGGCCTCGAGTGCCGCGCGCGCCAAGACGCGGCAAAACGGCAGTTCGGAAACGTCGTGACCGAGCTCGATGACGCAAAGGCCCGCCTGCGACAGATCAAGCGCCTCGTGATACTTCAC
>CAVBAM010000331.1:0-2372 GCA_963593315.1 Candidatus Methanomethylophilaceae archaeon
GCCAACGGTGACGCCCTCGGCGCCGAGGTTCTCGGCTTCCTCGGACACGCTTGCGGCGGCCTTCGCGGCCTTTTCCGGCTTGTCGGCCTTCTTGCCCTTGTCCTTCTTCTTCGTCTTCTTCGGGCCTATTTCCTCGTCAAGGCGCACGATGACGTAGAGCGACCCGTTTTCCAGGTGGGGGAAGGGGTGGCGCGAATTGATGATTTGCGGCGAGAGGAACGGCATGATGTTGACGCGCGTGTAGTCGGCCAGAAACGAGCGCTGCTCGTCGTTGAGGTCGGCCGGGCGCAGATGCTTCACCTTATGCTGCGCAAGCTGTTCGCGCACGTCGGCGTAGGTGCGCTCCTGCACGGGGTAGAGCTCGTGGCAGCGCTTATGGATGGCGGCGAGCTGCTCGGCGGGCGTCATGCCCGTCTTCGAGTCGAGCACCTGCTTCTTCAGAAGCGACAGGTCGGTCAGGCTGCCGACGCGCACCATGAAGAACTCCTGCAGGTTCGACCAGAAGATGCTGATGAAGTTGAGGCGTTCGAGCAAAGGCACGCTCGGGTCGGCGCCCTGGTCGAGCACGCGCTCGTCGAAGGTGAGCCAGGACAGCTCGCGGTTCTGCATGTACGGGGACTGCAGTGCGGTGGATGGGGTGGTTTCTTTCATGGCGTTCCTCTTCTCGGCATCGTTCGATGCGCGTGCATGGCATGCGCGGGTGGTTCGCGCCGCGCTGCGGCGTGCGTATTCTGCGCAGGTAGAACCAATGATAGGCGTTTGCGTCCCTTAAGATTCCCTGATGGCGGGGAATCACGCCGCCTTAACTGACATTTTACCTGCTTTTGGCCTCAGACGGGCGGTTTATTGCTTCATCAGCTTTTCCAATGTGTGTGGGAGAGGGGGTGGCGAAGTGGTGCATGCGGGCGAAAGGGCGCCTCGCGCTTAGTTCTGCGCGCCTGCCGTATCGGCGGCGCCCGGCGCGACCGACGTGCCGCCGAGCATGCGCTCGATGAGGTAGCCCTCGCGAACGCCGTACTTGCAAATCTCCAGGCGCGTGGCACCGAGCTGCTTGCACAGCGTGTCGAGGATGACGCAGCCCGGCACGATGGTGTGGACGCGCTCGGCGCTGGCCTTGAGCGCCGCGTGCCCGAAGGCGTTCGGGTCTTCCTTGCAGGCCGCAAGCACGCCGGCGATGTCCTCGGCGCTCACGGTGCGCGGCCGGCTTTCCAGGCCTTTGATCTGCGCCACCACCTTCGCTGCGGCACGCGCGCTGCCGCCCACACCGTAGAGCACCTCGCAGCGGTAGCGCTCCGGGTTGCCGAGCGCTTTTAGGTGCGAACGGAACGAGCAGGCGATGGCATCCATTTCGAAGGGCGCCGGCGTGATGCCGCGCACGAAGCGGGCGAACGAGGACAGCGACCCCTGCCCGATGCTGACGTCGTCGTAGTCGCGCCCGCCCTCGATGCGCGACAGCTCGGTCGAGCCGCCGCCGATGTCGATAAGCGTGCCGCGCGTGAGGTTTGCGCTGCTTGCCGCGCCGACGAACCCCAAGTGCGCCTCGTCGCGCTCCGACAGCAGCGTGATGGCAAGGCCCGTGCGCGCTTCGATGGCGGCCACGGCCTCGGCGCAGTTCGCGGCGTTGCGCAAAACCGCGGTGGCGAACACGTCTGTGCGCTTGCAGTCGAAATAAGCCGCGTGCTTCGCGTGCGTTTTCAGCACGCTGACGGCGCGCTTGATGCCGGCTTCGGTGAACACGCCGTCCTGCACGAAGGCGGCAAGCCCCGCCATTTCCTTCTCGTTGACCGTGCGCTTGAAGTCCTTCGCGCAAAAGGTGTGCTTGCCGGTTTCCTTCACGTCGTAGATGACCAGGCGAATGGTATTCGAACCCAAGTCGATGACGCCGTATCTTGCCATGTTCCGCTCTTCTTCCCGTTCGTGCCGCGGCCGTCCGCGATCCACTTCCCGAGTCCGACGCACTCGGGCGCGGCCCTCTTCCCGTTCGCGCTGCGGCGTGCCCGCGGCGCATAACCGTTTCGCCCATCATAGGGTACGGCCCGCCCGCCCGCGCCGGCGTTTCGACGATAGGCGCCCCGCGCGGCAAGATTTTACGTTCCGTTGACGTTTCCGCTTTATTTAAGGATGCGCACGTCGGCGGCGGGAGAATGTGCCTGTGCTAGGATAAAAAGCATCGGCCCGTATGGTGGGCCGGAGGACAAGGAAAGGACTCCGTATGCTGGAAACCGTTGATTTTTCCCAGGAAACCCTTCCGAAAGAGGAATACAAGGCTCGTCGCGACGAGCTGATGGCGCAGCTGGTCGTCCTGCAGCAGCAGGCGCGTAGCGCGGGTGTGGGGCTTGTGGTGCTGTTCGAAGGGTGGAACGGTGCCGGTA
>CAVBAM010000332.1:0-2358 GCA_963593315.1 Candidatus Methanomethylophilaceae archaeon
GGTCGTTCGCAAGAGCGACCACGCGCCGCGGAGCGGCGCCTATCGGCAAGCGAAACGCCCGCGGCAAGAATCTTTCGATCGCGAGATCGACCATTAATCCGGAGGCCGCAGGCCGACGCATATTTCAAGGCGGGCCGGCAATCCCCCCGCCCGCAATGTTCCGGCTTCGCCGGAAGCGCGCTCTTGCGAACGCGCCTACGTCCATCCCATATGACCTTGCGAGCGCGAAGGGCGGCAATAGACTTCATGCATCTTCCGTAACGCTTTTACTAAAACCTTTGACTTACTGCTACTACTCAAATATCCTACGTACAACTTATACTAATAACCGTTACAAGGGTGCTGACCATGCCAAACGTTGAATATATCTGCCCGCAATTCGCCATTCTTTCGACTGACGACAGCGCTGACGATGGCGGCAAATATCATCTGCGCGACCTTCTGTTGCTGAAACCGGGCGCGCGCGATTTCCTTTCGAAGCAGGTTCATCCTTTCTTGGAAAAGTATGGGATGCGCTATCGAGCCGACCTTGCTGAAGGTCTCTCGCTTCTTCCGGACGAGGCTTATGACGAGCCCGCTCTGAAGAAACTCGGCTACGGCATCGAGCGGAATGCCGCGATGGGAAAACGCTACAAAGCGGTTCTGAAGAAGGAGTCGGATGGAACGGTTGGGGAATTAGGCGCTACGTTCGTCGTCCCGATCGATGCTCCGGAAGATGCGGCGCCGTCGGTCGCTTCCCGTCTTGCCGCGGCGAGTTATGCAGCGCGCCTGGGCCTCATGTCCATGACCGGCGAGGAGAGCGGCCTTGAATTCGATCATCGCGATCGCCGCGGCGAGGCCTATCGCTTCACGGTCCCGGAGTGCCTCGCGCCGAGTGAGGAGTCCATCGTCTTGGAGGAGTCGGTGGGCGAGGGCGCCGCTGCCGAACCGCTCCATGCGCGCCTGCGCCGGGTGCAGGGAACGCAGTTCGAGCTGACGTTCTCCTTGGTGCGTACTTACGAGCTGCAGCCGAACGGTTTGCGCAAGACGGTGTACTTCGACTACGTGCCGCTTGCCGATGGCGAGCCGCCTGCCGGCACGGCCAACCGGATTGCCGCCAACCTGATGCTCATCGCGCTTACCGAGGCCTTGCATCGCAGCCTGCGCCTGGTGCGCATCGATCCCGAGACGTTGCGTCTGGGGCGCCACAGCCGCACCACCATGCTCGACGACCTTATCGATGCCATTGCCGCCGGCAAGCTGCATGCGTGCCCCAACTGCGGCCGCCCGCTCATCGGCAACTCGGCCTACTGCAAACACGGGGCGTGCGCGCAGCGCTACAACGAGCGCGCGAAGGCGGCGGCGCTTGCGGGCGGCATGAGCGAGGCGGAGGTGCTCGAAGCTTTCCCCTCCATTCAGCCGAAAACCGTGCATTCCTGGTTCGCGTAAGAAAACGCCCCCGCGGTATTCCACGGGGGCGTTTCGCTGTAATGTTTTTCACAATTTCCGCCTTGCCGGGTTGCTTGCTGCACAACCCGGCAAGGAAGCCGTCTTACGCCTTGGTATAGAGGTTCACGGTGTAGCGCGTGATGTCGGAGCGGTTGATAACGCCCACCATCACGTCGCCATTCATGACTGGCGCCTTCTTCAGATGATGCGCGGCCAGCTTCGCGCATACCATGCGCATGTCGTCGTCGACGGATACGGTCAGTACGTTCTTCGTGGCCACGCGCGCCACCGGCATGCTTGCCAGAAGCTTTGACTTTTCGTCAAACTCGGCGTCGTCGCCCTCGGCGGTGTAGGCGTAGAAGCTCGAGAACGTGGGCGTCTGGCGAGCGAGCGAGCCGATGATGTCGCCGTCGCTCACGAAGCCGACGAGCTTGCCGGCCTTCGAGACCACCGGCGCGCCGGAGATGCCCTTACTGGCGAACAAGCGCAGCGCCTCGAGCGCGGAGTCGTCTTCGTTCAGCACGAACACGTCGGTCTTCATGAGGCTTGCCAGCGGGTTGCCCGCGGCGGGGGCGGCACCCGCAGCCGCCGCCCCGGCAGCGCCAACCGGCTGAGCGCTCTGGGCACGCTCGGCAGCCGTACCAGCAGCGCCGGCCCCGGCGCCCTCTTCCGCAGCCCCGCGCTTCTTGAAGCTCAGCGCCAGCACGAAAGCGATGGCCGCCATCACGAGCGCGAAGGCGAAGCCCCAGTGCGAACCGGCTGCAAACGAGGCTGCGGCGTCGGTCTGACCCGAAGCCGCCGAGCCGGTGGCGACCAGATAGGTGGCCAGCGCCGTGGCGATGGCGCCCATCACCTGCTGCATGGTGTTGATCATGGTCGACCCGTCGGTGGACAGGTTGTGCGGCAGCGAGGACAGCGCATGCGTCTGGC
>CAVBAM010000333.1:0-2350 GCA_963593315.1 Candidatus Methanomethylophilaceae archaeon
CGGGCTCATAACCCGGAGGTCGTTGGTTCAAATCCAGCCCCCGCGACCAAAAAGTTTCAGCAGGTCAGAACAGAAAAAGTTCTGGCCTGCTTTTTTGTTCTCGGCTTATATTCCCGAGCGCCTGAGCAGAATTTGAGCAGAATATCCTGGCAAACGCATCCAAACGTCGCCAACCGACGCCCGATAAGGCATGCGATTGCAACCTCGCCGCATGCTCCCCGCCCTTCATCTACAATTGAGGGCAAACGCAGACGGCAGGCACACGGAAAGGGTCGAACATGGCGGGCAAGAAGGCTGATGCGGAAGCGTTCGTAAAGCGCTGGCAAGAAATAATCGCCAACGTCCCCTCCGGCAAGAACAACGAGCAGCAGGATACAGCGAAGTTCTGGATCGACTTGCTGGTGAACGTGCTGGGCATACCGTCGAACTCGATTTCGGACTTCGTCGACTTCGAGCGCAAAGTGCGCGGCAGGCGCATCGACGTCTTCGTCAGCGACCACCACTTCCTGTGCGAGCAGAAGTCCGTCGGCATCGACCTCGACAAGCCCGAGCCGCGGAACAAGACCATGGAGACGCCTTACCAGCAGGCGAAGTGGTACGCCGAGAAGCTCCCCTTCTCGGAGCGCCCGCGCTGGCTCATGACCTGCAACTTCGAAACGTTCCGCCTATACGACCTGGACGAGGAGTATCCCGAAAGCAACGTGCAGCAGTTTTCGCTGGAAGAGCTGCCCCGTCATCTGTACCTCCTGTCGTTCCTGACGTCGCAGGATCATAGCCGCCTGCACAAAGAACAGCAGCTTTCCGTGGAGGCGGGCCGCTACGTTTCCGCCATTTACGACGCCCTCTCGAAGCAATACCGCCACATCGACGAGGACGGCGAGGCCGCCGCCGAGGAGCAGCGCTCGCTCAACGTACTTATCACGCGCATCATCTTCCTGCTGTACGCCGAGGACGCAGACCTGCTGCAATCGCACCAGGCGTTCGGCCGCTTCTGCCAGGGCGATGCGGCGAAGCTGCGACAGAAGCTGGTGCTGCTGTTCGAGACGCTGAACACCCCGGAAGGCGAGCGCGACGAGTACCTGGACGCCGACTACGCCGCGTTCCCCTACGTCAACGGCGGCCTGTTCGCTGACGGGAAAATCGTCATTCCCCAGCTGACCGAGGAAATAGCGCAGGCAGTAATCAGCGCGTCCGAGGAGTTCGACTGGAAGGACATCTCCGGCGTCATCTTCGGCGGCGTGTTCGAGGGAACGTTGAATCCCGAGACCAGGCACGCAGGCGGCATGCACTACACCAGCGTGGAGAACATCGACCGGTGCCTGAAGCCGCTGTTCCTCGACGATCTGTGGGCGCAGCTGCGCGACGCGCTGGGCGTGAAGTCCTCCGCCGCCCGCAAGCAGGCGCTCAACGCCCTGCACGAGAAGATCGCGACCATCACCATCGGCGACCCTGCGTGCGGCAGCGGGAACTTCCTCACCGAGGCATACCGGCAGCTGAGGACCATAGAGAACCGCATCATAGAGGCGACATACGGCGAAGGCACGGAGTTGCAGGAGCAGACCGCGCTGGTCACGGAAAACCCGGTACGGGTGAGCTTGAGCCAGCTTTACGGCATCGAGATCAAC
This sequence comes from Candidatus Methanomethylophilaceae archaeon, assembly GCA_963593315.1. Taxonomy (GTDB): domain Bacteria; phylum Actinomycetota; class Coriobacteriia; order Coriobacteriales; family Eggerthellaceae; genus Senegalimassilia. The sequence continues at coordinate 1,626 of CAVBAM010000333.1, forward strand.
GACTTCGCCGTGGCGGTGGCGAAGACGGCGCTGTGGATCACGGAAGAGCAAATGCTGCGCAAGACCAAGGAGGTCATGCCCGGGTACGACTTCGAGTTCCTGCCGCTGCGCGACGTGGAAAACCTGCACGAGGGCAATGCGTTGACCGAGGATTGGGCAAACGTGTTCCCCGCTAATCTGGACTTCCTCGTGGGCAACCCGCCCTTCCTAGGGGCGCGCAACCAGACCAAGCAGCAGAAGGATGAGCTGCTCGCGGTGTTCGACGGCGCGAAGAACGCGGGCAACGTGGACTATTGCGCGGCGTGGTACATGAAGGCGGCGCGATTCACGCAGGGTGCGCGCACGCGCTGCGCATTGGTGTCGACCAACTCCATCTGCCAGGGAGAACAGGTGGCCAACGTCTGGAAACCGCTTTACGACCTGGGCGTCCACATCGACTTCGCGCACACGACGTTCCGCTGGGACAACGAAGCCGCCGACAAGGCGCACGTGTTCTGCATCATCGTAGGCTTCTCGCGAGAGAACGTGGCGAAGCGGCTGTTCGTGCACGCCACGCCGGATGCGGCCGAGGAGGAAGCGGCCGTCGGCAACATCAACGCATATCTAGCCGACGCCCCCGATGCATTTATATGGAACCGCCGAAAACCGCTGTGCGAAGTTCCGGAGATGGGAATCGGAAACAAGCCCATCGACGGAGGAAACTACTTGTTCAGCGACGAGGAAAA
>CAVBAM010000334.1:0-2348 GCA_963593315.1 Candidatus Methanomethylophilaceae archaeon
TCGTCGATGCAAGGTCTGCCGCCCGCGAAATACCGATCAAGCCACTTTTCCGCCGTACGAAAGACGGGCAGATCATTGCAAGGGACAAACGGCCCTGCGACCGTATCGCCGAAGAAGCGGTCATTCTCGAACCAGCAGCCGACGATGTTCTCGCCATCGGATGCCAGCGTCAGCTTCCCGATGAGATTCGTTTCGTATTCGGTGGCATATACCATGCCGTCCCCCTTCGCCGAACGCGTCTGGCCTCGCCTTGCTTGCCTGCTTGCCTGCAGTGTACCCGCAACAACCTTACTAACGAAAACTTTAGCAACTCATTCGTTCGCTAACCACTTCAATTTCCTTATCGACCTTCCTAGAATCCTTACAGTAAGAAACACCGTCCCGAACGGCGAATCCGAAGGCATGCAGGCAGCTGGACCTGCAAAGCGAACGCGCTCCTCGCCCGCATCCGCCGGATACGCAAGAAACGAGTGTTCCCAACCGAGGAAAACGCGCTGCGGAACGCAAAACGCAAACGAGCAGGCGGCAAAACTTGCGCCCCCAGCCGCTCCAGCCGCTACAAAGGCTTGTGCGCGGCTTGGGTGAACTCCTTGACCGACATTTCCTTGAACTGCTCAGCCGTCCTGCCCATGGATGCTCCTTTCCGTATAAGTTAGCTTATTCTATCTTTTATTCTCAAGCTTGGAAATACTCGCTGGCATCTTGAAACCCTTCGCCGCACTTTGTAGAATACAATGTATTCACTACGAGAAGGGCTTAACCATGACGACGATGACGATGCGTATCGATGACGCCGACGCAACCGTGGTACGCAAGTACGCGAAGTTCGAAGGCAAAACCATTTCCGATTTCATCCGCGATGCAGTTTTCGAGAAGATCGAGGACCAAGAGGATCTTGCAACGCTGCGTGCGGCAGTAGCGGACGATGACGGTACCCGTTATTCCCACGAGCAAGTCCTAGCGGAGCTGGGGCTCTAGATGACCTGGCACGTCGAGTACACCAAAGGAGCGCTCAAGCAGCTCAAAAAGATGGATCGCTTCGATGCGCGCCTTATCCTGTCATGGATCGGGAAGAACCTTGAAGGCTGCGACAATCCGCGCGTTCATGGCAAGGGTCTCACCGCAAATCGTTCCGGAGAATGGCGCTACCGCATCGGCGATTACCGGGTATTGTGCACCCTTGAAGACGATCGACTTGTCGTGCAGATATTCTCAATCGGTCATCGGCGAGACGTCTATTGAGATATCAAGCAGGCGATCGCATTTTCCTGCTTGATTTCCCCACGCAAAGCGAATCGGACGCTAGACTGGACACTTGCACTCATAGTAACGACCGAAAGAAAACCCCATGACCCAACCCTTCTGTGCCGATAGCGCGCAATGCACATGCCTGTCGCGAGCAGGGAGGCGCAAATGAGCCTCCTTCTTTCCAAGAACATCCTCACGCTGTTTCTTATCACCGCCGCCGGGTTCGCGCTGGTCAAAACCCGCATGCTGAAGGTTGACGACAGCAAGCCCCTCTCCGTCATAACGCTGTACGTCCTTATCCCCTGCATGATCATCTCGTCGTTTCAGGTGGAAATGACCGACGAGGTCAAGCAAGGATTCCTGGTCGCGCTTGCCGGCAGCCTTATCGCCCACGTCGTCCTCATCGCGTTCACCACGCTGCTCAAAAAGCCGCTCAAGCTCGACGGGGTTGAGCGCGCCTCGATTGTCTGCACGAACTGCGGCGCCTTCATCGTGCCGCTCATCACCATGGCCCTCGGCGAGGAATACGCCATCTACAGCGTCGTCTACCTGGCCATCCTCAACGCCACGCTGTGGACGTATGGCAAGACGATCCTGCAGGGCAAATACGAGCGGAACCCGCGCAAGCTCTTCTTCAACCTGAACATGATTTCCATCTACGTCGGCCTGCTGCTGTTCTTCACCGGCATCAAGCTGCCGGGCCCGCTGCAAGGGGCGGTCAGTGCCGCAGGGTCGATGACGGGGCCGGTCACCATGATCTCGATCGGCATGGCGCTTGCCGGAGTCGATCGAAAGAAACTGCTCGCACTCAAGCGCCTGCCCTTCGCGTCCATCTTGCGCATGCTGGTGCTCCCCCTGATCCTGCTCGCGATATTCAAGTTCACGCCGCTGGCCAGCCTATCCCCGAACGGATCCATGGTGCTGATGATCGTGTTGCTGGGGGCAGCCGCGCCCTCCGCGTGCGTGATCGGGCAGATGGCGCAGGTCTACGGCAAGGACTTCTTCTACGCCAGCGCCATCAGCGTGACGACGTTGTTCCTGAGCATCTTCACGATCCCATTTCTGGTGTTCCTGTATCAGCTGTAGAAACGGCTCGACGA
>CAVBAM010000335.1:0-2341 GCA_963593315.1 Candidatus Methanomethylophilaceae archaeon
ACGCCGTAGCCCACCATGAAAACGCCGAAGTACGTGCCACGCGGAAAAGGTGGGCGCTTGCGCGATAGGGCGAACAGGACGATGAACAGCAGCGCACCTTCCAGCAGGGCCTCGTAGAGCTGGCTGGGATGACGCGCCACCGTGCCCGCGCTGCCGCCGAACACCACGCCCCAGGGCAAGTCGGTGGGAGCGCCCCACAGCTCGCCGTTCACGAAGTTCGCGCAGCGGCCGAAGAACAAGCCGATGGGCACACCGATGATGGCAAGGTCCACCAAGGTAAGGTAGGGCATCTTCACGATGCGCGCCGCAACGATGCCCGCCACCAGCGCGCCGATGAAACCGCCATGGAAGCTCATGCCGCCCCGGCTGAACTCAAGGATGGAAAGCGGGTTGGCCGCATACATCTCCCAGTTGTAGAACAGCACATAGCCCAAGCGCCCGCCCACGATAACGCCCACCATGGCGCAGATGAGCACGATGCACAGCGTGTCGAAGTCGAAGCGGATCTTCCAGCGCTTGCCCACCACATACATGATGCCGATGGCGCACAGGAAACCCGCGATGTAGGCCAGCCCATACCATCGGGCAGAGAAGGGCCCGATGGTGAACGCCACCGGGTCGAGGCTCTGGTACAAGTCATTGAGCATGCGCTTTCCTCCCTATTGTTTACCCTGAAGAAGATACCACCGCCTCAGCAAGCTTTGCCCGCCCCAGCTCAGCAGCCCCTCGCCTATTCGCCTTTGGCGAAGATCCCGTCAAGCACCTTCGAGACCTGATCCATGTTGATGGGCTTCACGATATGGCCGTTCATTCCGGTCTCGAACGCCTTGCGCTTGTCCTCTTCGAAGGCATTCGCCGTCATGGCCACGATGGGAATGTTGGCTTTCTTGTTGTTCGCCAGCGTGCGGATCTCCCTTGTGGCGATGTATCCGTCCATGCGCGGCATCTGGATGTCCATGAGCACCAGATCGTAGGTGCTCTCGGGTGCTGCGCTTATGGCGTTGACTGCTTCGATGCCGTCCTTGGCGCAGTCGATGCGCATGCCGGTCTCTTCCAAGATCGCCGTCGCTATCTCCCTGTTGAGCTCGTTGTCCTCAACAAGCAGAATGCGCTTGCCACTGTAGTCGTATTCCGCAGTTTCCACCGGGGCAAACGGCTTCGACACGTCACCAACAGGGCGCGTGAGCACTTCCCGCAGCTCGGACATGAAAATGGGCTTGGCAACGAATGCCGTCACGCCGGCCTCCCGCGCTTCCTGCTCGTAGTCCGCCCAGTCGTAGGCCGTCAGCACGATGATGGGCACGTCCTCGCTGATCACCTTGCGGATGCGGCGGACCGTCTCTATGCCGTTCATGTCGGGCATAAGGTAGTCCACGATGTAGACCTTGTACTCGTCCTGCAGCTCGGCGGCATCTTGCGCGCGGAGGATCGCCTCCTTGCCCGAAGCCGTCCAATCCGGGCGCATGTCGATGTTGCGCAGCATCTTGCAAACGCTGCGGCAGGTGTCGATATCGTCGTCGATGACCAGCGCACGCGCGCCTTCAAGCTCGGGGATCGGCTCGGTTTTCGCCGACTGATTCGCCAGCTTCACATTCAGCGTTACGGTGAACGTGGATCCCTTCCCCTCTTGGCTTTTCGCCGTGACGCTGCCGCCCATCATCTCCACGATGTTCTTGGTGATGGCCATGCCAAGGCCGGTGCCTTGGATGCCGCTGACCGTGGAAGAGCGTTCCCGGGAAAAGGTGTCGAACACGTGCTCGACGAATTCCTCGGACATGCCGATGCCGGTGTCTTTGATGGTGAACACGTAGGTCGCGTAGCCCTTGCGCGAACACGGCTTCTCGATAAGGTGGATGATGATATCCCCGCCAACCGGCGTGAACTTGATGGCGTTGCTGGTGATGTTGAGCAGGACCTGGTTCAGGCGCAGCTTGTCGATGACGACGTCCTCGTTCTGCACATCCTGGGTGTCGATGAAGAGGTTCTGCTGCTTCGCGTTGATAAGGCCTTGGATCATGTTGCGCAGGTCATGCAGAAGGTCCGGCATGTGCACCGGCTTCTCGTCGAGCTTCACGCAGCCGCTCTCGATGCGGCTCATGTCCAGGATGTCGTTGATCAGGCTCAGCAAGTGCGTGCTGGAAGTGCTGATCTTCGCCAGGTAATCCTGCACCAGCTCCGTGTTGTCTATGTGCGTTTGCGCCAGCGCCGTGAAGCCGATGATGGCGTTCATGGGCGTGCGGATGTCGTGGGACATGTTGTTCAAGAACGTTGTTTTCGCGCGGCTGGACTGCTCGGCTGCGGCAAGGGCAAGCGTCAAGCGCTCCTGCTGCTCCTGCTCTTT
>CAVBAM010000336.1:0-2341 GCA_963593315.1 Candidatus Methanomethylophilaceae archaeon
GGCAAGTACAAGTCGAACTACGTGTACCACTTCGCCTTCTACGATGCCCAGGCGCAGGGTTACAGCACCAAAGAGTGTCAGAACATTGCCGCCCGCGCCTGTGCCAACATGATGAGCGACCTGTTCGGCGTGTCCGTCGACCACTACTTGGTCACCAACCTCAACGATTACGGTGACCTGGTTAATCGCCTCGGTGGCATTGGCGTGAACGTGCCCTACACCATCGATTACGACTTCTACGCCATGCAAAATCTTTCCACGGGTGCCTACGAGTCGCCGTTCTCGCCGATTCGCATCAACAGTGGCGACCAGGTGCTCGACGGGTTCACCTCCACGTCCCTCGCGCGCGCCCGCACGTCTAACATCGGCGGTCTTGAGTACGGCTCCTATGGCCTTGAGCAGGACGCCACGCGCCAGAACGTCAACCGTCTGCAGATGGTGAGCCTGATCAACCGCGCCCTGACTGACTCGAACGTGGTCAATCTCATCGCACCGCTGGTCGATATGGGCCTCATCGACACCGATTACAACTCTGATGACGTCATCGAGCTGCTTTCCGCGTTCGTGCAGCACAACTCCGTTACCGTCTACGCCTCTTCCGGTCCGGTGAACGGCCGCATCGTTGAGGTCCCGGGCGACGCCCCGTGGCTGGTGCCCTCCGACCCGCTGTTCTACGAGAACATCCGCAACACCATCCTTTCGGGCGGCGACACGGCGTGGCTCAACGACTACTACGGCGTGAACTACGACAGCTGGTTCCCGCTGGCGTGGTCGCGCGTGCTCTACCCGAACACGAATCAGCAGCAACCGGGCAAGTTCTCGGACGTCTATGAGCGCGGTTGGTACTACGAGTGCATTCAGCTGGCCGTTGATCTGGGCTTCATTAACGGTTACAACGATGGCCGCTTCGGTCCCTACGACACGCTGACGCGCGGTCAGGCCGCCTGCATTGCTGCGAACATGGCCAACGCCGACAACTCCGTGTCCTACGGCGGCCAGTATCCCGACATCTGGGGTGGCGAGTACTACGCGAACAACACCGCGTGGGCGAAGAGCGTCGGCGTCATGAACGGCTATCAAGACGGCAACTTCGGCCCGAACGACAGCCTGACGCGCGAGCAGGTCGCCTGCACGCTGTTCAACTACGCCCGCGAGGTGCTGGGTCAGGACACCACGGTTGACGACATCGACGGCGCCCTGGCGGCCTTCCCCGATGGCGGGGACGTTGACGGCTGGGCGCGCGAGGCCGTGGCCTGGGCGGTGAACAACCACATCATGGGCAACGGTGGCTTCATCAATCCCTGCGCCGACATCACCCGCGCGGAAATGACCGCTATGGTCACTAATCTGCAGCCCTACTCGAAGTAGCGGTAGCGGGGCGATTCGTGTAAGCCTTATGAACGGCTTCGCGAAAGCCCATGGATTGATTGTCCTTTGCGAACCCGGTTGGCATTTCCAGCCGGGTTCGTTTTGCGTATTGGGCTATGCTGGGGCTTCCTCGCGCGCCTGCCGGCGCGCTTTCGTTTCACGCTTTCGGAAGGAATCGGATGTCCTTGCAACTGCTTACAGTCCGCCCTCGTCGTGCCGCGATGGGCGCCCTAGCCGCCCTCGTCATGGCGGGATCCGTGTTTTCCGGCGCGGTGAAAAGCCCGGCAAGCGATGTGGAAGACGCGTTGGCCGATGAGTCCGTCGTCGCGGCCGTCGCCGACGGTGGCGAACCTGCCGACCCCGCCGCCGCGTCCGACCCCGCCGCCGTGCTCGCGGCCGGCTCCGCCGCCGATTCCGGCCTCGCCGCAACCACCGGCTGGGCCACCGGCGCCGACGGCGCGCGCCACTGGTACGACGGGGGCGTGATGGCCGCCGACAAGGCCTTCTACGACCCGGGCACCGACGCCTGGTACTGGGCCGACGCCGACGGGTCCATCGCGCGGGACAAGGACGTGTTCATCCCCGTGTCCAACGACGACCGCACCAGCGGCAAGTGGGTGCGCTTCGACGAGCAGTGCCGCATGGTCAAGGGCGAGGACTGCCGCTACGGCGGCTGGTACTTCTTCGACGAGGTGACCGGGGAGATGGCCAAGGGCTTCCGCTTCGTCGACTCCGACGGCGGCAAGTGGGTGTGCTACGACCGCGTCAACGGCCAGATGCACCACGGCCAGGCCGCCGACAGCGGCCACTGGTACCTCTTCGACGAGTACACCGGCGCCACCCGGTACGGCTTCCAGTACCTCGCCTCGGACAACAAGTGGGTCTTCTACGACCGCACCATGGGCTGGATGCTATACGGCGAGCAGGCCATCGACGGCAACTGGTACTACCTCGACCCCTACACGGGCGCGGT
>CAVBAM010000337.1:0-2339 GCA_963593315.1 Candidatus Methanomethylophilaceae archaeon
GCCCCACGCCGAACACGTCGCTGCTCGCGTAGCCGTGCATCAGCCCCGCGTCGGCCACTTTCGCCACCGCCGGCGCGAACCAGTCGCTATCCGAAACGTCGGAGAAGGCAGGCGCGGTATAGGGGAGGGAATACGCCTTGATAGGAAGGTTATCGTACTCGAGCCATTCACTGGAATCGGTAGTTCCCTGCTCCTCGCAACTCTTGCGGATTCCTTCCCGAACCTCGTCGATGCACTCAGTCCAGTCCGTCCATTTCCCATCCTTGAATAAAGCGGACTCTCCCTCGTTCACGACCGCGGTCGCGTAACAGGACGCCCCCAGATCCTTCAATTCCTCCGCAAGGGTCTTGCTGCTACCGCTCGGCATGACGTACTGATACTTCCCGCCCACGGTGCGCTGGGTAACCACGACCGAGTAGCGCTGCCCCGCCTTCATGGCCACGCCGCTTTCGAGGTCGGTACGATGGAAGCCGCTGTAGCGATAGGTTTCGGAGCAGCTCGCGACGCGCTTGCCGTCGGTCGGCTCCGTCGCGTCGTCATCGAGCAGATACACGTCATAGGTGGTGGACACGTAGGTCGACCCGGTCTCGGTTGAAAGCGTCTTTAAAACCTGATCGTCCTCCGCAGTGAAGATGTTCGCCATCTGTACGCAGTCGTTCACGCTCACGGATTGGATGGTCGATGCCGGCATGTAGGAATACGAGTCGATGTAGTAGTAATCGCTCGTTTGCTCTGAAACGTCGAACTCGAATGTCTCCACGCCCGAAATCGAGTGATCGTAATAAGACAGGTAGAAATAGCCTTCGCCGTCCACGCCCCAACCACCGTTGTTGTTCGGGAAGTCTTCCGAGGCGGATCCCCAAGAGTTCTTCACGATCCAGGCGCCGTTGGCCTCAGGCTGATGCCCTTCCTTGAAATTGTCTTTCGAGTAGTCATCGTCCCAGCCCACGACGGTGACGGCATGGTTCGTCCCGAGCGGCATGTAGGTGTAATGAGCCCAGGTGTCGGTGTTGATAAACCGGGAATCCTCGCTCTGCCCGGGGCGCGACGTGTCGGCGAAGAAACACACCTGCACGGCGTTGCCGGCCAAGAGCTGCTCTTTAATGGCGGCGGTGCCGTTCTCGTTGTAGGAATACTTCACGGTGGTGCCGTCCACCACTAACGACGACGGGGACGGAAGGAGATTGCCGTCGTCGAGCTGTAACGCCGTTTGGAAGCGGTACGACTCATCGACGCTCCAGTCGCCGGCAGAGGCATAGCAGTCGGCGCCGTCCACGTCGAAATCGGGATTAGTCTTCTTCATGGCCTCCGCGCGGTCGTCGCCGTAGAACTGGCGGTACGACTCCGTGGAGCCGTCGTTGTTCCGGTACGGGACGTTCGACTCGAGAGTTGGACCAATGCCCTCGGCGAATATAGATGTCGCCGTAAACGCAGAACCGCCGGTGTTCAAACGGTTGGCACCGTCGAACGCCGTGGAACCCTCGCCCGCCTGCGAGCCGCTCCCCTCCGGCAGCACCGTCTGCGAGAACCAGGCGAGCTGGCGCTCGGACAGGTCGAGCTGCAGGGCGTCGTAGGTCGTGCCGAGCTCGCTTAAAATGGACGTCTCGGCAGCCGCCACCGCCGCGAAGCTCCAGCAGGTGCCCCAAGGCAGCTGGCTTTTCACCGGAGTGACCACCCCTTTGTCGCGCAAATCGAAGGAGGACGGCCATGCGGCGCTCAGACCCGCCACAGAAGGATCGCCGGCATCGTTAGAATTCGAGAGCAAGTTGAAGTTGCCCGTTGCCGCGAGGGCGCCGAGTTGCTCAGACTGCTTGGCAACCATGGCATCAATGGCCTCGGAACCGCCGCCGGACGAATCGTCGCCCGTCGAAACGCTCGCGAACGCCGCGCACGGAATAAGCCCCGCCGCCAGCACGCCGGCCATTGCCGCGCGCGTGAACCTTGCGAACCTGAAATCCCTTTTCATGACGACCCACCTTTCCGCAGCGCGTGCAAGCGCTGCTCCCTTCGATACCCATGGATGCATTTTCCCAGACGCGAGGGCGCCTCGGCGCGGCAGGCGGCGACAGCGGAACGAAAGGCGATGTCGGCGGAACGAAAGGAGCAAGCGGGCGTCACGAGCGGCAGGCGGGCAACGCGACGAAAAGTCGCCGCCCCTTTGCGATGGGGCGGCGTCTTGGTTCTGAGCGCACGGGAGCGAGGTCAGGGATATCGCGGAAGAGGCAACCCGGCCGGCAGGAGCGCCCCATCCCGGGCAAACCCATCCCGAACAGTGTTCCACCCAATGTTCCGGCTTCGCCGGAAGCGCGCTCTTGCGAACGCGCCTACGAATCTCGGTC
>CAVBAM010000338.1:0-2296 GCA_963593315.1 Candidatus Methanomethylophilaceae archaeon
TCGGCAAGCTCGATGTCGAACTCGCCGAAAATGGCCGGATCGATTTCCGGATTGAACGGCGTCGGGTCGGGAAACCAGGCGTCTGCCACACCGGAAGAGCGCTCCGGCTGCTTCACGGTGAAGCCGGTGGTAGGCTTGTGGTACGTTTCGCCTTCCCAGAGGCATTCTTCGGCATCGAAGTACGTCAGATGACCCGTGGGATCGTTATCGTGCAGCGGATGGTCGTCGTCGATGCCGGCCAGGTTATCCCACACCATGAAGCGACGGGTGGAACCGCCTTCCTTGATGTCGGACTCCTTCAGCAGGCGCGTTGACAGATGGACGCCCTCGCCGCCTTCCATCACGTAACCCCCGGAAGGCTGCACATCCTTGCTGAACAAAAACGGCGCGTTGGTCCAACGCTTCACGTACAGGTCGTCATATAGGTCGTTTTGAATGACGATATTCGTCCACGCCTGCGCGATATAGCCGTCAGTACCGGGGCGAATCGGCAGCCAGTAGTCGGCTTCCTTGCCGAGTGCGCCCTGACGCGGGTCGATGAGGATATGCGCGTCGGCGCACTGCGAGGCGTCGACCACCGTACGGCATGAATCGTCATAGTTGGAGTATTCGCAGGCGGTGCCCCATTGCACGTACACCTTCGGTTGCATGACCGTTTCCATCCAGTTCGAGCCCATGTCGTCGGTCATCAGCTCGGCCATGTGGCGCGGGCCCTTGCAGATCTCGTAGCCCAAAAACGCGTTCGGCGTGTTCAACAGCAATTTGAGATCTCCGTACGACCCCATGCACCACACGCGCGACGTGCCGCCAAAGCACACCATCGATTCCCCGCCGTAGCGGTCCTTGAGTTCCTGGAACTTGCTAGCGCACGTCTGAATCGCCTCATCCCAACTGATGCGCTGCCATCCCGGATCCTCGCCCTTCGGATTCGTGCGCTTCAACGGATGCAGCAGGCGATCCGGATGATACGCCGCTTGCAGGCTGGCTTGCGATTTCGAGCACGAATGGCCGCGATTCGACGGGCACGACTCGTCTCCTTCGACCTTGATCACGCGACCGTCTTTCACGGTCACCCACACGCCGCACTCCATCTTGCCGCATCCGCGGCAACTACTGCGGATGTGCTCGACATTGCCGTCCTCATCGGCGGCAGCGGCACCTGCGCTCGTCAAAGCCGACCCCGTCGAGGCGACGCCTACCGCCGCCATGGTGACGGCCGAGAGCTTCGCGAAGCCGCGGCGCGTCATCGTCAGTTTGCCCATGATTCCCCCTCTCATAGCATTTTGGAATATCGGAAGCTAGGCCTATCCCGGGTTTTTAGGCTTGAGAACTTCCTGCAAGCAGCGTTATACTTCCTTCATCGGGGATAAGAGAAATTCCGTTTCTGATTCCAAAAGGGGAAAAGGGAATAGGTGTTATTCCAAAGGGGAATATGTATGCATATCGAATACTTAGAGGAATTTGTGGTGCTTGCCCAGTGCCTCAATTTCACCGAGGCGGCAAGACGCTGCAGCATCACGCAACCAGCGCTCAGCAAGCACCTGGCGTCACTCGAACGGGAGCTGGGCGCCACGCTGGTGAACCGCAATCGACACGGCGCCGAGCTTTCGCAAGCGGGTTACGCGCTGATGCAAGACGCCGTGCCGCTGTGCGAGCAGTACCGCGCGGCGCGCGAGCGGGTCCGCAGCCTTGCCGCCATGCCCACGCTGAAGATCGGCGGCCTGCTGCAAAACCCGCGCGTCCTATGGATCGTGTCAGCCGCGCTTGCAGCACGTGCCGGGAAGGAGTCCATCTCCTGCACGTACGACCGCACGGTTTCACGGCCGTTCATCGATCAGCTGTCGGACGGCAGCATAGATCTGGCGTTCACCTATCAAGACGAAGCGCAGCAACAGCAGGCTGGCGACAAGTTCCAAAGCGTGCACCTATTCGACGACCAGTTCGTCGTGGACGTTCCCTCCGACAGCCCGCTGGCCGACCGCGACGAGTTGACCATGGAAGACCTCGCCGATCAGACGTTCATCAAGCTGACGGGTCCTTATTTCTCGCTCGGGTGGGACCATATCGAAGCGGTTTGCCAAGCACACGGGTTCCGACCGCGCTGCAAAGGAGCGGCCATGCAGCCGGGGCTTGACTATTCGCTGGTCAACCTTGACGGCTGCGTGCTGGTTCTGTCCCAGTCGGCGCTTACCGGGCAGCTGTTCACACGCATGAAGACGCATCGCTGCATCACCGTGAGCGACCTCGACGCATCGTTTTCGATCTGCGCCGTGCACCGAGCCGACGACACCAACCG
>CAVBAM010000339.1:0-2292 GCA_963593315.1 Candidatus Methanomethylophilaceae archaeon
CCACGGGCAGGCGCGGCTGCCCATCGGGAAACCCGTAATGGCAAATGTTCACGAATACTTCCTCGCACACGAGCATGAGCTGCGCCATCATGCGCGGCGTGCGCCCGGCCCCTTCGCACGCGGGCTCGAGAAACGCGAACAGGTTGTGCAGCTGCTCGTCTTGCGCCGGCAGCGTGAGACGGAAAACGGGCAGGTTCCAGTGAAATGCCAGCACGGTGATGTCGTCGGCCTGCGGCGTCTCGCCCGCAAATGCATCCACGCTTGCCACCAGGGAATCCACGGCGGTTTGAGCCCTGGATGCAGACGAGGCCGCGGCCAGGGCCGGCGCGTCCAGATGCGCGGGGCTACCTTCTCCACCGCCCGACGCATCCGCACACCGAAGCGCCTCCAGCAAGCGATCTTCGCCGAATAACTCTTCAGCGGCGTCCGACGCCTCCGATACGCCATCGGTGTACAACAGCAAGCCGTCGCCCGGGCTGCACGCAAACTGGCCTTCGCGATACTTCACGACGTCCATGGCGCCCAGCACCAGACCGGGGCGGCACTTCAGGTAGCTCAACTTGCCGCCCTGCCGCAATACCGGCGGATTGTGCCCCGCATTGGCGTAACGCACCGCGCCCGTTTCTGTATCGACCACGCACGCGAACGCGGTGACGAACAGCATGGCGTCGTTTCGCTCGCACAACTGGCGATTTGCCAGGGTAAACGCCGTTCCCAAATCGTCGGTTTCCAGCAAGTATTGGCGTAGCAGGCTTTGCGCGCGCATCATGAACAATGCCGCCGGCACGCCTTTGCCCGACACATCGCCGATAACGAACGCCACACCGTGCTCGCCCACTTCAAACGCATCGTAGAAGTCACCGCCCACCTCGCGCGCCGGACGCATTGTTCCGGCAATATCGAGCGAAAAGCGTTCTGTGAGCGAGCTGAAATCGTGCGGCACGGCGCCCATTTGGATTTGCGCGGCAATATCCAACTCAGCTGCAGCGCGCTGCTGCTCGCAGGTAACGTCATGGAGGCGTTCGATGAAGCCCACGAGATCGACGCGCATCTTGTTGGTCGAAGCAAACAGTTCCGCCACCTCGTGCCGAGGCTTTGTGCCTCGTTCGTCCACCGCTATCTTCGTGTCATGACGCCCCTGATCGATATCGGCTTCCATGCGCTCGACGAATGTCTCTTGATCCTTTGCCAGTACCTCGATGGGGCGGGTGAAATGCTTTTCCACAAAACTCAGAAACGCGAACATAGGCAGAAAAACAGGCACGGCAAGCACCGCCGCGGCAACATACATGGTATGCACGATGTCGGAAAAGTCATCGTTATTCGACGCGAAGAAGTTAGCAGCCAGCGACATGACGAGCAGCAGCAGCGTCGTCGCGATGGTGAACACGATAACCAGGCGCTGCGTAAGATTCGCTTGCTTGACGCTGCGATAAGGCACACGGACCCAGCGCGGCGGCTGCGGCATCAATGGGCTTCGTTCAAGCGCGAAGAGGAGCGGCTGGCCAACGTAGAGCAGCATCCACATGTTGTTCAAGGCGTAAATCACATACGTTGGCACCGACGCGGCCGGAGCCCCGATGGAAGCGAAACCCGCTGCGCACACGAACACGCTATCTACCAGCGACAACACCATATATAGCGCCGTTTGGGCCGCAGATTCGAAACGCAGATATGGCTGCTCGCTCTTGTGATTGATGGCATACCACGCCCAGCGCAGCAGGCCGTCGTACATGACCTGGATGACAAAGTAGACCGCCAGCATAAACGGCGTAGCACCCTCGTGCAGGATGTCGGACACCAGATTAGCCGAGGCGCATCCCAGGATGCCCGGCAAGCCGAAGAACAGGCCGAGCACCGGCCCAAGCGCCGAGACAGGACGAATCTGCACCGATTCATTGAACAGCGGAACGGAAAGAAAAGTCTCGATGACGATGAGATACACGACGAAACAGGCGGCGAACACGACTACCGAGCGACGCAAGGAGTAGACGGGAAGCAAAGCGACGTTTTTCCGCTGCGAAGCGCCAGACTGCGCAGACGTGCCGCTTTGGGTTTCAGAATCGCTCACGAGCACCCCCCTTCGTCGGCAAATCGCACGCAACTTGCCAAGCGACGCAAACGCAATGGGTAGACACCGAAACTATACCGGACTCCGCATAAAAATTGGCTCTGTATTCGGATTCCGGTCGCGCGCCAAACGTTTTTGTTGTGCGCTGGGATACGTTTCGGTATAATGCTAAAGCTACGTGCCCGAGTGGCGGAATGGCAGACGCGGCGGTCTCAAAAACC
>CAVBAM010000340.1:0-2280 GCA_963593315.1 Candidatus Methanomethylophilaceae archaeon
CTACAGATAATGGCCGCAGGCGCTTTTCGGGCCCGGAATTGCCTTACGAGATTCCCCAATCGCCGAATATCAGGCCTTTCGCCAGGCCGAGCACTGCGATGTGCGCGGGGTAATAGGCGTAGAAGAACCACTTCATCGACCGACCGCGGGCGCCGTTGTATGCCCCGAGCAGCGGGATGGTCAGCATGCAGCCGACAAGCGGATACAGCGCAAGCGCCAGGTTGCGCAGCGTGGGAACCTCGGCGAATTGCGTCAGCATCGGCAGACCGTTCGCGCAGACGGGGAACAGCGCCGAGGCCGCAGCGCGATTCTTCCGGCCCTCCATCAACCGCAGCGTCATCACCATGCACGGCGCCAGAACTCCCCAGTCGCAATACACCGTGAGCAGCGTGACCACGACATACATCGCCCAAAACAGCGGCCGCGAGCGCATGTGGTCGTAGGCGTACAGCAGCACCAGGCAGACGAACAGGGTGAACAGCACATTCATCTGATTCGACAGGAACAGCCCGTACGGAACCTGCGCAATGAGCGCGAAGATGAGCAGCCGCTGCCCGTAGCGCAGCACGTTCGAGGTGTGGTTGTAGCCTTCCACCAGCAAAAACGCCATGATGGGAAACGTAAGGCCGCCGAAGGCGAACAGCAGGCAGAACAGCTCGTCGGGCATCTGGTTCCAGAAGATGTGGCACGCGTGGTTGCAGGTCATCCCAATGATGGCGATCACCTTCAGCGGGAACGCGGTAAGGCCCTTGTTGCGCGCGGGGGTATTTTCGGCGGCTTGCTGTATCATGCGCTGAGTATAAACGAAAGGAAGCATCCCATGCCCAAACCCCTCAACCCCCGCAAGGTCGCCATCGTCGGATGCGGCTTCGTCGGCTCGTCCAGCGCCTTCGCCCTTATGCAATCGGGCCTGTTCAGCGAAATGGTCCTCATCGACGTGGACCGCGACCGCGCCGAAGGCGAGGCACTCGACATCGCGCACGGCATGCCGTTCGCCGCGCCCATGAACATCTACGCCGGCGACTATTGCGATATCGACGATGCGGCCATCACCGTCATCACCGCCGGCGCCAACCAGGCGCCCGGCGAGACGCGGCTCGATTTGGTCAGCAAGAACGTCGCCATCTTCAAGTCCATCATCCCGCAAATCGCCGAACGCGATTACCGGGGAATCCTGCTGGTCGTGTCCAACCCGGTGGATATCCTGACGTACGTGGCGCTCAAGCTGTCGGGGATGCCGGAGAATCGCGTGTTCGGCAGCGGAACGGTGCTCGATACCGCGCGCTTCAAGTACGCGCTCGGCGAGCATTTGGGCGTCGACCCGCGCAACGTGCACGCGCGCATCATCGGCGAACACGGCGACAGCGAAATTGCGGCATGGAGCTTGGCGAACGTGTCGGGTATCCCGGTGAGCGACTTCTGCGAGATGCGCGGGCACACCAACCATCAGGAGAACATGGACCGCATCGCCGACGAGGTGCGCAACGCGGCCTACGAGATCATCGGCAAGAAGCGGGCGACGTATTACGGCATCGCCATGACCGTCAAGCGCATTTGCGAGACCATCACGCGAGACGAGAAGGCCATCCTCCCGGTGTCGAATTACCTGGACGGCGATTACGGCCTGCACGACATCGTGCTGTCGATGCCGGCCGTCGTTGGTAAGGGCGGCGTCGAGTACAAGGTGCCCGTGCCCATCAGCGACCACGAGCTTGCGCAACTGCAAGCGTCAGCGAAAACCCTGCGCGACGTGATCGACGGATTGGATTTGTAGGCGGCGTCCGGCTGCCGCGCGCTCGGTCATCCGCCGGCCGGGCAGGGCGTCTCGTCCCGGAATCCCCGGCGGCCTGGTCGAGCTCACGCTCGACCCTACGAAAAACCACAGGCCGAGGTTGACTATCTGCCGAAATCCGTAGGCGCGTTCGCAAGAGCGCGCACTCCGGCGAAGCCGGAGCATCGGACCCGAAGTCCCACTCCGGCGAAGCCGGGGCGCTTAGCTCCAGTCGGCGCCGAGCACGATGAGGAAGTCTTCCTCGAACAGGTAGGTATTGTCGTTCTGCACGGCTACGCCCACCCCTAACTTACTGACGATCGCTTCCGCGTATTCCTTCTCAGCGGCCGTTTTGTACACGACGATCGTCTTCTGGTAATCGAAGCTGTCAGCGTTGCTCGTGTTCACGCTGTAGCCGAGACCTTGAATGCGCTCCGCTGCATCAAGCCCGGCGCCCGACACGCCGTTGCCATTGCGCACGGCAACCGATCCGCCGCTCTTCACCGCAC
>CAVBAM010000341.1:0-2276 GCA_963593315.1 Candidatus Methanomethylophilaceae archaeon
GAGGTAGCGGGGGTTGCTGGCGGAGCGGGGGCGGGGGCGGCTTGGGCGCGAGGGGTTTCCGCAACCCCTTCCCCACCTTCTCCACCTGCATGGTGACACGCGGTCAGACCTTCGCGAGCCGCAAGCACCGCAACGGCAAGCATGACGAGCACGAGCAGGGAAAGCAACGTCCCTGTGCGCAGCGCCATGTTCCGCATCGACCCCATCACGCCCGCGAGCTGCATCGCGAACAGGACTACAAAGCAGCCGACGGCCAGGGCAAGCACGCACGTCGCGCGCATCGTGCTGCCGGCATCGCCGCGCGCCGCGAGCGCAGCCCGCGCACACGCCGGCGTGGCGAGGACGAGGGATGCAGCATAGCATGCAAAGGCCACCGGAATGGAAGGCGCGACGAGCAGGCCGACCGTAGCCACGCAGCACAGAAGCGAGCAGGCGACGACGCACGCGGGCGCCAGGACGGCTTTCGCCGCCGTATGGATCAGCCGCCGGACGCCGACGTTGACGCGGCAGGCGACGCAGGCCGCGATCAGCAGAACGAGCGACGCCGTGCACGCACCCGGCAAGAAGCCGACCGAACCGCCGCCGAGCATGAACAGGCGCACGATTCCCGCCACGGGATACAGCGCGGCCCAGACGGCCGTGAGCGCAACAGCGCCCCTGACGGGCGGCTCGGCGTCCGGATGAGCGCCGGCGGCAGCCGAGGCCGCGGCGGGTTGCGCGACGGCTTCCGACGCGAACGACGGCGCGCCGGCGGCCGAGCGCGGGATGCGGTAGGCCTCTTCGTCCCACATCATTTCCGCACCCCCTGAAGGCTGTCGCCGAGCACTTCCCTCGCCTGCTCAACGCTGATGTCGCGCCAGTAGCAACGGGAATAGAAATCGCGCACGACCTCGATCATGTCGACGTCGTAATAGCTTGGGTAGAACAGGTTCGCCAGCCACTGGATGCCCAGGAAACGGTTGACGCCGGGCGGGCGGTCGCAGAAGGCGAAGGGCAGCGTGGGCATCTCGAAGACGCGGCTGTTGCGCACCGCATCGATGTCGGACCACTGGGAACCGGCACGGATAAGCCGCGCGGCGCCATTGCGTGTGGAGCGGTCCCACGTGATGATGAACTGGGGATTCCATTGCTGCACGTCGGACATTTTCACCTCGACCATGCCGCCGCCGCCCGGGACGTAGCCCACATCCGCCGCGACGTTGATGCCACCGGCGGTGGTGAAAGCCACCGAGTGCTGCGAGGAATTCGGCTCCGTTTGCAGGCCCTCGACGCCCTCGGCGAAGTAGAAGCTGACGCGCTCCGATTCCGGCACGCGCGCCACGGCGGCGGTGACGCGCTCGTAGATTTCCTCGCAGTACCGGGCAAGGTCCTCGCCGCGCTGTTCGCGCCCCAGGCACTTCCCCAGCAGGCGATACGAGTCGCCGATGACGTCGAAGGACCCATCGATGAGCACGCCGGGAATGCCGCTCGTGCGCTCGAGTTCTTCGATGTCGTTGAGGTTGACGTCGGTGAGATCGACGCCGGAGATGCTGAAGATGGCCTGGATATCGCGGTACTTCAACGCATCGACGTCGATGGCGCCGCCGCCGGAAAGACTGCCCAGGTACGGCAGATCGCCCATGCCCTCGGGGAGGAACTGGAGCTCGTCGTCGTTGTAGGTCGCGCAGCTGCCGCCCAGCAAGTCGGGCGCGACGGTGAAGCAAAAGATCTGTGCGAGGACCGAGGTGAAGTAGACGCGTTCAAGGCGGTGCGGCGCGGGCAGCGTGACCTGGCGGCCGAGGGAGTCGGTGATGGTTTGCTCGCCCGCGAGGAACTGTTGCGTAGTGGTGCAGCCCGCAAACGTGGGGGCTACGGAAAAGGACAGGGCCGTGGTACCGGCAACTGCTATGAATTCGCGTCGAGAAAGCATAGGGACAGTATAGCCGATTGAGGATGAGGGGGGGCGGGTTTGCCGGGGCGGCGGGCGGAGGGGCGGGGTCCGGCGGGGCGATGGGCCGCACCCGACGGCGCAAATTGCCGCTCGACCGGCCGGACGGGCGCAACCGGGCGGCTACTTCGCTTTCGCCAGCTCTTTTATTGCTTCGGGCAACGCGTCGATCACGTCCTCGGCGACGACGCAGATGTCGGTTAGCCGCCGCGAGGCCGCGCGGGCCGCGCGGGCATGCAACGACGTCGCGAGCATGCAGGCATCGACGGGCTCCAACCCCTGCGCGAGCAGGGCGGCCGTCATGCCCGCCAACACGTCGCCGGTTCCCGCCTTCGCCAGCGCCGGCGTC
>CAVBAM010000342.1:0-2275 GCA_963593315.1 Candidatus Methanomethylophilaceae archaeon
CGCTTACGCCCTCGCAGATTTCCGATTGGATCTACACCGCCAAGGGCCCCGCCGCCGACTTGGGCGAGCTGCCCTATTATCAGTTGCGCGCCGGACGCAGCGCGGCTTCGCTGTCGCTTCCCATCGCGCTGTTCGACACCACCGATCGCGAAACGTGCTCCCGTACCGTCGTCATCGAGTCCGAGGGCTTCGCGCCGGTGACGGGCACCGTGACCTATCGCAATCTCGGCGCCACCACCATGACCGTGCGCGTGCTTTCTGCCGACGCCGATGCGGGCGGCCGCGTGCTCGCCTCCACCACCTACACAGACGCCGAGCTGCGAGCCATTGCGCCGCAGGACGGGGTGTGCACGGCGGCGAACTGCGGCATGGCCGGCCTGCGCTCCTATAAGAGCGAGGGCATCTACCTTACCGACCTTCTGGCCGACAGCGGCTACGTGTTCGGCGAGCGCATGAGCCTGAACCTGCGCGTGACCGACTCCGCCTCCACCAACGACGGCAACGGCGGCACGGAAACCGGCTATATGCAAAGCTCCATGAGCGGGTTCACCTCGGGCCGTTTCACCTACGAGAAGCTCATGGAACCGGTGCGCTACTATTATCCGGCCATGTGGGACGACACCACTACGTACGCCTCGCTCGGCGGCAAGACCGTCTACGAGCTCATCGAGGCCGACAAGGATTGCTGGAAGGGTACCGATGCCACGTCCGTTGAGCTCAAGCGCATCTTGGGCGCCTCGAAGGTTCGCTTGGAAAGCCCCATTTTGGCCTGGGGGTGGAACGAGGGCGTCGTCGCCTGGGGCGGCACCGACCCTTCCGCCCAGCACTACGCTTCCGGCGCGTATAACGCCTACACCTCGCACATGACCTATCGGTTCCTCTACGGTATGCGCGCGGCCGAGGACGGCAGCGCCTACGATGACAACACCACGTTCGATAACGCCTACGGCGTGTTCGGCGTCGATTTGATCGCGCCGAGCTTCTCCGATCTTTCCGATTCCGATTGGTATGCCGACGCGGCGCTGCGCACGGCGGCTCGAGGCCTTATCCGCGGCGTGGGCGGAACCGATGTGCTTGACGGGGGCGGCGTGCTCACGCGTGCCCAGCTGGCGACCATTCTGTGGCGCTATGCCCAACCCGATGAGGAAGCCGCCTACGACGCCGCTTCGACGCGCAATGAAACCGGCATGGGCGACGTCGCCGACGCCCAGTGGTATACCGGCGCTGCGAATTGGGCCGTTGCGGCCGGGGTCATCAACGGCAAGGACGCCGACGGCGTGCGCACCTTCGATCCGGACGGGACGGTGACGTTCCAGGAGATGGTCGCCATGCTGGTGAACCTCAAGTGCGCAGACCCCGCGATCGAGGCGGCCGTCGAGGCGCAGGACACCGCGGCGCTCGACCGTTTCGCCGATGCTTCCTCGGTTTCCGATTGGGCCCGCAAAGTGGTTGCCTATGGATACGAGACGGGCCTGTTCAGCGGCTATCCGACCGATGAGGGCACGTATGTGCGGGCTAGCGAGGACATTTCGCGCGGGCGCGTGTCGGGCGTTTTGGACAACGCATACGAACGGGGGATTCTGTAGGACGAAGACGCCGCTTTCCAGGGACGGGAAGCGGCGCTGCCGAAGGGCGGCTAGCCTCGTGCCGGGCGTCTGCGTTTCGGGCAGGCGGGCATCGGGGCTTGCGAGCTTGGAAGAGAAAACGAGGGGGAGAAGTTGAGTATCGTGAAGAGGGTCGATGGGCGCATGCGGGCCTGCGCGGCGGTTGCCCTGGCCGTCGTTCTGGTCTGCGCGCTCGTGCCGGCCACGGCGCTGGCGTATTTCGATCGAGGGTCGGTCGAGGTGAGCCTGGGGTCGTCGGCTATCGAGGTGACTGCGGGGCAGACCGGCAGCGTGACCATGTCGTTCACGCCCGCATCCGACGAGCAGACTGAAGGCTGCGGCATGCCGAAGTGTCCGCAGGGCTGCTCGGAGAGCTGCTGCGACGAAAACGGCCAGTGCCAATGCGCCGGCAAGGAATATTCGACGTACTATCCGACCGCGACGGCTTCTTCCAGCAACGCCGGCGTCGCCGTGGCCGTTTGCAGCGGGCAGACGCTCACCATCTACGCCAAGCAGGCCGGCGAGGCCGACATCACCGTGCGCGCATCCCTGCGCCAGCATACCGACGGCGAGGCGACGGTGCACGTGACGGTGACGGGCGAGGCTGCCGCCGCTGGCGGCAGCGCCGATGTGTTCGTGGATGTTCCCGAGCAAGCGGATGCCTCGCAGCT
>CAVBAM010000343.1:0-2262 GCA_963593315.1 Candidatus Methanomethylophilaceae archaeon
ATGTTGACGGCGACGGGAAGCGCGGCGATATGGCACGGGGCCGTTTCCAGGTGCACGGCGAGCGCGGTTGCCGCGCCCCCGAGCGCGCCGGGCCCGATGCCCGTGGCGTTGGCGGCCTCGAGCAGCTCGGCTTCCAGGCGGGTATGCTCGGCGCTTGAGGCGGGGGAGCCCACCTCGCGCAGCAGCGCATGTTTGGCCAGCCCGGCGACCTTGTCGAACGTGCCGCCCACGCCCACGCCCACGATGAGCGGCGGGCAGGCGTTCGCCGCCTTTTCGCGCACGCAGTCGAGCACCACTTGCTTCACGCCTGCCCAGCCGGCGCCCGGCGCCAGCATGACCACGCGGCTGGCGTTGTCCGATCCGCCGCCCTTCAGCAGCACATGCAGCGTCGCCCCGCGTCCCGGGCGAAACGCCACTTCCGCAAACGCCGGGGTGTTGTCGTTCGTGTTCGTGCGGTCGATCAGCGCGTCGGCGAGCACGCTCATGCGCAGCTTGCCGTCGGTGTAGGCGCGCGCCACCGCGTCGTCGACCTTCGTCAGGATGTTGCCGGGAACGAGCAAATCCTCGCCGACTTCCAAACGAACCCAGCAGGTTCCCGTGTCCTGGCAGATGGGCACGCCGTCCTCGCGCCCGATGCGCGCGTTTTCCAGCAGGCAATCCAGCACGGCTATCTCGCGCGGCGCGCTCGCGTCCGCCCGCGCGGTCTTAATGCCCGCCAGCACGTCGGGGCGCAGCGTCGTCGCGCAGCGGCGCACGGCGGCATAGACCGCCTCGGCAACCGTCTCGGCGCAAAGCGCGGGCGGCTGTTTCATCTCGTCTTCCATGTTCGTCCTTTCCGAAACGAAGGTGCCCCTATTGTGCGCCTGCCGCGCTCGCTTGACGGCGCGCCAAAGCAAACGAACGGCGAAAAACCCGCCCGCGGCGCGCCGTCGCGCCCGGAGCGCGCAGCGTCCGCGGTCGCATCCGTGGGTGATCCGCGCTCCCGCTTAAACCCGCCAGGGGTGGCGTCGTGGGTGTTTTATGAACGCCCATCAGGCAAAACGCAGAAGTACACCCCCGGTGGGCGTGGGAAGTTAGCCGCGGTGACAGCCACCATGGTGCCCATCGGAAGGGCCGCGAAGGGGTGCGGCCCCCAAAGGAAAGGAAATGCCCGTGGAATCAGTTGCAGCGTTCAAGCCGCGCACCGCATCGGCGCGCGCCAAGCAGCGAAAGGGGGTGGCGGGACCCATCAACTGGCCGATGCTCATCGTGACGTTGGCGGTGGGCGCGGCGCTGTGGTTCTGCCCGGTTCCAGCCGGACTGGAGGAGAAGGCGTGGCATATGTTCGCCATCTTCGCCGCCACTATCGTCGGCTTGATCATCAAGCCCGCCCCGATGGGCGCGGTCGCCATCATGGCCATCACGGCCAGCGTGCTCACCGGCACGGTGGGGCTTAAAGACAGCCTGTCGGGCTTCTCGAACACCACCATCTGGCTGATTGTCATTGCGTTCTTCATCAGCCGCGGCTTCATCAAGACCGGGCTGGGCAACCGCGTGGCGTACCTGTTCGTGGAGCGCTTCGGCAAGAAGACGCTCGGCCTGGCCTATTCGCTCATCGCCACCGACCTCGTGCTCTCGCCGGCCATGCCGAGCAACACCGCGCGCGCCGGCGGCATCGTGTGGCCGATCGTGCAGTCGCTCTCGCACACCTTCGGCAGCCGCGCCGATGACGGCACGCAGAACAAGATCGGGTCGTTTTTGCACCTGTGCGCCTTCCAGGGCGACATGATCACCTCCGCCATGTTCGTCACCGCCATGGCCGCCAACCCGCTTGCCGTCCAGCTTGCCGCCGACACCGCCGGCATCGAAATCACCTGGGTCGGTTGGTGCATCGCCGCCATCGTGCCGGGCCTGGTCGCGCTCATCGTGGTGCCGTTGGTGCTCTACAAGCTCAACCCGCCCGAGGTCAAGGAAACCCCCGACGCGGCCGTGGTCGCCCGTGCGAAGCTTTCCGAGATGGGCCCGGTCACCAGCGCCGAGAAGAAGATGATCTTCGTGTTCGCGCTCATCCTGATCCTGTGGATCGCCGGCAGCGCCATCAACCTCTCCGCCACCACCACCGGCTTCATCGGCCTTTCGTTCCTGTTGCTCTCCGGGGTGCTCACCTGGGATGACGTGAAGAACGAAAAAGGCGCGTGGGACACGCTCGTATGGTTCTCCGCCCTGGTGATGATGGCCGGCCAGCTGAACACGTTGGGCTTGATTCCTTGGTTCGGCACTATG
>CAVBAM010000344.1:0-2260 GCA_963593315.1 Candidatus Methanomethylophilaceae archaeon
CAAGGGATATCTCGCGCTCATTGCTTCTTCCTCCAGCAAGAAGAGCAACTCGACATTGGGAGGGATCGAGAGCCGCCATGCATTCCCCTTTCTCTTTGATAACGTTGTCTGCAGTATAGCAAACCCACGCATACGGCCCCTCTCTGCGTCACGCTCGTGCAATTGTTTCACGTGAAACAGGTATAATGCCGCCTATGAATGAACCAATTAAAACATACTCGTATGACGAACTTGCTACATGTCTCAAAGAACTCGGGCAGCCGGCGTTCCGTTCAAAACAGCTCTTTGAATGGCTGTATGGGAAGTCAGCTCAAAGCTACGACGAGATGACCAATCTCCCCGCTACCTTGCGTGCTGAGCTAGCTTCCAAACACCCCCTGCATGTTCCTTCTATCTTGGAGGAAGCAATTTCAAACGACGGTACGCGCAAGTATCTTCTCTCCTATCACGACGGAGTCATCGTTGAAACGGTGGCTATCCCGTCGAAGAGCGGCGATAGGCTAACGGTCTGCTTCTCGACGCAGGCAGGCTGCCCCATGGCCTGCTCTTTTTGCGCCACAGGAAAAGAGGGCCTTACCAGAAACCTCACGCCCGGAGAGATTGTCGATCAGATTCTCGTCGTGCAACGACAAATGAATAGGCGGGTTACAAACGTTGTCGGAATGGGGCAGGGAGAGCCATTCTTGAATTATCAAAATGTGCTTGCAGCCCTCCGCATCATCAATCACCCGAAAGGGTTGGGTATCGGGGCGCGTCATATATGCGTATCGACGTGCGGGGTGATACCCGGCATAGACTCGTTTGCAAACGAGCCGGAACAATTCACCCTTGCGGTTTCCTTGCACTCCGCGAGGCAAGATACCCGCCTTCAGCTGATGCCCAAGACAAACGCTTTTCCGCTTGATGAGCTTAAAGAGCATCTTCGGCGTTATATAGCGAAAACGAATCGCCGCGTCACCTTCGAATACATCATGATCAAGAACGTCAACGACGGGGTGCAAGATTTACAGGCATTGCTTGCTTTCTGCGAAGGGCTTCTTTGCCATATCAACTTCATCCCCATCAACTCCATTCCAGATTCGCCACTTAAGCCGAGCAGCACGAAGACGGTAAACGAATGGATTGCCGCCGCAAACAAAGCTGGAATCGAAGCAACGCTGAGAGACTCACGCGGATCGGACATCGCTGGAGCATGCGGTCAGCTGAAGAACACGTACTCAAAGCAATTATCGTAAGCGCGCCCTCTCCCGACTTCCCACAGCAACAAGAATGCCCCCGACCAGAAATCGAGGGCATTCTTGTTGCTACTTGATATTATGTCATTCTAGGCAAGATTGGATGCAAGTATGCCTTTAAACAAACGTTCAAGGTCTTCTTCATCCTTGAATTCGATCTCGATCTTGTTCTTGCCGTTCAGCGACTTCACGCGCACATTGGTGTCGAGCACATCCTTCAGGGTACGCGCAACTTTCTTGTACTCCTTCGGCACCGGGGTACGCGGCTTGGCCCCCTCACTCTTCTTCCCTGAGAAAAGCCGTGCCAAGGACTCGGCCTCACGCACGCTGAGCTTTTCCTCGATCAGCTTTTTCGTCAAACGATCACGGCCCTCTTTGGTCGGAATCGAAAGAATCGCTCTCGCATGCCCGGCAGTGATCTTCTCTTCGAAAAGCAGTTGCTGCGCCTCCTCGGGAAGCTCAAGCAGACGCAAGGCGTTCGCCACCGTCGAACGACCCTTTGACATCGCCTGTGCGACTTCCGCCTGCGTCATGTTCAGGCGCTCCATCATGCGACGGTATCCATACGCCTCTTCGATCGGGTTCAAGTCGGAGCGTTGAATATTTTCAATCAGGGCAAGCTCAAGAGCCTTGTCGTCATCGGCTTCCTTCACCGTGACGGGAACCTTTTCCAGACCAGCTATTTTGGAAGCCTGCCAGCGCCTCTCGCCAGCAATAATCTGATAAGTCCCGTCCGACATAGCACGCACGACGATGGGCTGCAGCAGACCATCCTTGCGAATGGACGAAGCAAGCTCGTCAAGCTCCTCGCGCTTGAAATTGGTACGAGGCTGATCGGGATTGGGGCAAATGCGATCGACGGAAACCTCGTTCGAAAGCTGGTCCGCCTGAACCTCGACAGGCTCGGGTGCGACAGCGGCAGGAGAGGGCTGAGGACGCGCCTCGCGCTCAACAACACCCTTGATAGTAACCATGCCACCGTCGTCGGCAATCGATTCAGGCTCCTGCCCACGCACGACGTTTGC
>CAVBAM010000345.1:0-2260 GCA_963593315.1 Candidatus Methanomethylophilaceae archaeon
CGCATAGGAAATGAGCACCAGAAGTACGATGTGCGGCACGCCCATCATCGCGTCAATCAACCACGACACCACGGCGTCGACGCGCCGACCGCCCACGGCGGCGGCCGTTCCCAACACCAGCGCGATAACCGACGAGACGCATGCGGCGACCAAGCCAACCAGCACGCTCGTCGACAGCCCGGCAAGCGTGCGCGCGAGCATGTCGCGCCCCATCATGTCCGTGCCGAACGGATGCTCTGCGGAAGGCGCCAGCCCCTTCACGCCCAAGTCGGTTTGGGTTGCCGTCCCGTAGCATGCCACGCCGGCGGCGACGACGCACGCCAGCAACACGAACGCCGCCACGCACGCAAATAGCGTCGCCTTTCTTCCGCCCACCCGCACCGGCCGGGGCGCATGCAGCACGTCGGAGCCGATCGTCATGCGCCCACCTCCTCGCGCTCGGGCGCACGCATGCGCGGATCCACCAGACCGTACAGCACGTTCGCCAGCATGTTGCCGCCGAACACCAGCGCCGCGCTCACGAGCGCGATGCCCGCCAGCAGCGCCACGTCGCCGCCGAGGCCGGCCGTCACCGCGGCCTGCCCCAGTCCCGGATACGAGAACACCTGCTCGACCAGCACCGATCCGCCGAATATTTCCGAAATGGAAGCACACTGCAGCGTGAGTGCCGGCAGGGAAACGTTGCGCAGCACGTGATGGGCGACAATGCTGCCGCGCGACTCGCCGCGCGCGAAGGCGAAGCGCACATAGTCGGTGCCCATGACGTCCACCACTTTCTCGCGCGTGTGCAGCGCGATGTTCGCCACGCCGGTGATGGACAGCGTGAGCACGGGAAGCACCAGGTGGCGCACGGAATCGGCCAGCGTGACGGAAGCGGCGGACGCGCCGATGGGCACCGACAGCCCAACCGGGAACCATCCCAGCTGCACCGCGAACACCATTAGCACGAGCAAGCCGAGCCAAAACGTGGGGGTCGAGGCCAGCACGAAGCAGTAGCCTTTCACGAAGCGGTCAAGCAGCGACCCGCGAAAGACGCCCGCGGCCACGCCCAGCGCAAACCCGAGCACACCACTCGTTACCCACGCGGCGCCCATGAGCGCCAAAGACGACGCCGCACGCTGCGCGATGACCTGCGAAACCGGCGCGTTGAAACGCAGCGACGTCCCCCAGTCGCCCTGCAGGATGCCGCCAACCCAGTGCAGGTAGCGCTCCCAAAACGGCGTGCCGGCGCCCCAATACTGCGCGAGCTCCGCGCGCTTGGCTTCCGACATGTTCACGTAGGCCGCCTGCCCGACGTTGGCCTGCACCGGGTCGATGGGCGAGGCGCTCACCAGGGCGAACACCACCAAGCTGACGGCTGCCAGCAACAGCGCGAACCGCCCGACGGTAAGCAACGCGCGCAGCAAGCGGCTGCCCGCCACGCGCGCCCCGGCCTCGCCGGCCCCGGCCCCAGCCCTACGGTTTCCCGCCGCAAGAATCACGCCCAGCTCCAGGAATCCACGTTGTTCACCAGGCTCCAGCCGTGTCCGTGCGGATGCGGCTTCTGCTCGGCCACGCGCAGGTTCTCCGCCACGAAGTACAGATGATCAACGTTGGCCAGCCACACCCAGGTAGCCCCGCCCTGCGGTGCCACGCCGTGCGCGCCGTCCCACATGGCCAGCTTCCATTCGTCATACGAATCGGCCACGTTCGGGAACGCCAGCGCCGCATCCAGATGCGCATCGACCGCCGCGTCGTCGTAGCAAGCGTAGTTGCCGTTGCCGGCGGAATACGTCAGGTTGTACGTCTCGATCGGGCTGTTCGTTCCCCAGCCCCACACCACCGGATCGCTGAACTGGTGCTGGTAGATTTCGTCCCAGCTGGCGCCCTTCGGCGTCACCTTGATGCCCAGTTCGGAAAGCTGATTGGCGAACTCCATGGCGATGGCCTGGCGCACCGTGTCGGACGCGGAATAGTACAGGTCGAACGCCGCCGGCACGCCCTCGCGGGAGCGAACGCCGCCCGCGCCGGCCGTCCAGCCGGCCTCGTCGAGCAGCGCCCGCGCGCGGGCGACGTCGGTTTCGCAGCGCATATCGGCCGATGACCAGGGCATGTTGTCGGCGACGCTATAGGCCACCGCGCCATAGCCGTTGAGCACGTGATCGATGAGCAGCTGGCGGTCGACGCCGTAGTTGATGGCCCGGCGCACGGCGATGTCCTGCGTCACCGCGTTGCCGGTCGCGTAGACCTCGCCCGTCTGCGTCTTCGTGCCGCCCGGCGC
>CAVBAM010000346.1:0-2257 GCA_963593315.1 Candidatus Methanomethylophilaceae archaeon
CACCGATAACCATCTGGTCACCGACGGCAAGGTTCAGGTTCCCAGCATCCTGACGCTGCAGTGGACGAGCTGCGACATCACGTCGACCGCCGCCGTCGCCGCCAGCACCGCCGCCGGCATCGCCGACAAGTACGACACGGTGCGCAGCCTCATGGGCGTCACCGAGGCCGACTACCTCGAAGGCAACTTCGCCGGCAAGCGTTTCGTCACCAACGTGAACAACGTGACGACCGACGCGAACAAGACCGTCCTCGAGTGGGCCGGCTTCAAGGGTTGCGGCGACCAGTTCTACACCGGTAAGGAGCTGACCCCGTACAGCGGCAACCCGAAGGGCGTTAACGTCCATCGTCTGAAAGAGGGCGTTGACTACACCGTCGAGTACACGAACAACGTGGAGCCCGGCACCGCCACCGCCGTCATGACCGGCAAGGGCGATTACGTCGGCACCGTGACGATGCAATTCAAGATTGTCGAGTACACGCTGACCGTCCAGGACGGCAAGGGCGACATCGCCGGCGTCCTGAGCGGGGACGACCTGGCTGCTCTGGCCAAGGCCAGCACCGACAACGACAAGGATGTGAGCTACCAGTACGGCACCACGGTCATTAGCGTGCCCGCCAAGAGCTACGTCACCTTCGACGCCCTGATGGGTTACCTGAACCGTACCGCCGATGACGGCGCCGCCATCACCGTGGCCGCTTCCGACGGCTTCTCCTACAAGTTCACGAACCATGATGGCGACGGCCGTTACTTCTTCCCGGCCCAGACCACCAGCGCTAACTCCGCCGAGGGCGCCATCGAGGTTCCCGAGATTTTGGCCCTGCAGTGGGCGAGCGCGAGCATCGAGTCCACCGCCGCCGACGCCGCGGCCACTGCGCTGAAGACGGCTTCCGATCCCGACAAGGCCGAGACCACGGTCCGCAACCTGCTCGGTGCCACCAAGGCCGACTACGCTGACGGCAACATCGCCGGCAAGCGCTTCGTTACCAACGTCACCAACGTGTCCGCTTCCGCCACCACGACCGAGTTCGTCGACGCCGACTACTCCAAGTACTACGGCAAGGCCCTCAAGTTCGTGAGCGCCAAGGGCCTGATGAACGGCACGGACGCGGCTCATGCCGTGTTCGGCGTGGGCAAGACCATGACGCGTGCCGAGTTCGCCGTGATGCTGTGGCGCAACGCCTGCCCCGAGGAGGCCGCGGCCTTCGATAGCGACGCGGACATCCGCGAGAACACTAAGAATGAGACCGGCATGGCCGACGTCGAGGACGGCCAGTGGTACACCGCCGCCGCCAACTGGGCTGTGAAGAACGAGGTCGTCAGCGGCCTTTTGAGCAAGGAGACCGGCGAGCGCACCTTTGCCCCGTACGGTGAGGTCACCATGGAGCAGATGGTGGCCGTTTACGGCAACCTCTCCGACCCCGAGGGCGTCGAGGCTGCTGACACCCGCGTGCTGGAGAAGTTCGCCGATGCCGACGCGATTTCCGACTGGGCCGTGAAGTCCATCGCCTGGGCCGCTTCCAAGGAGCTCATCCACGGCTATGACGCCGAGGAAGGCCTGCCCACCATCGTTCCCGGCGAGGACATCGCCCGCGAGCGTGCGGCAACCATCCTGATGAACGCCTTCGATCTGAAGATCGTCGAGTAGGTTCGAATCCGCGAATTCGTGGATACCATGAGGGGGTCCGGGCGTGCAGCCCGAGCCCCCTCGGCTGTTTTATCTCGGCGGCGAAAGGGGTGCCGCCGAACGATGCAACAGAGGGCTTGCGACCGTCTCGGCGATTCGCCGCCGACACCGTCGCAGTCCCGCGAAAGCGCGCATCCGAAAGGCATCGCGCGGGTTTCCGCTCCTGGGCGCAACGCCCTGGGAGGCGGACCCGAGAAGCTTTTCGAATGCGGGCTGACGTATTGGAGGGCAAGACATGGCGAACGACGCATCCGGCACGACGGGGAAGCCCCCGACGGCGCCGAGCATGCCGCAAACGGAATCGATGGAGGAAGCGCTCCTGGCCGACCAGGAGACGCTCGAGGAGGCGCGCAAGACCTTCAAATCGAAGGTTTCCCCGCTCACGGGGCTGGCCATCGCGGCGGTGCTCCTGGCCGTCGTGGTGGTGTCGTTGTGCCTGGG
This sequence comes from Candidatus Methanomethylophilaceae archaeon, assembly GCA_963593315.1. Lineage (GTDB taxonomy): Bacteria > Actinomycetota > Coriobacteriia > Coriobacteriales > Eggerthellaceae > Senegalimassilia. The sequence continues at coordinate 2,129 of CAVBAM010000346.1, forward strand.
GCGCTATTCGTGCAGCCCGGCCGACCTGTTCGGCACGTTTCACCATGTGCTGTTCGATCCCGCCGCCGACTGGGACAGCAAGCTCATCACCGCAATTTTCAACGTGCGCATCCCGCGCGTGCTGTGTGT
>CAVBAM010000347.1:0-2257 GCA_963593315.1 Candidatus Methanomethylophilaceae archaeon
CTCTACCTCCCTTAAAAGGCATGCGCCCGCCAAGCCGGTTGGGTCAGCCGGCAGGCGCATGGGGTGTGCGCAACGGAATGTTTGCCGCCCGCGCGGGACCTCCGCAGGCCGGGCGGCAACGGGACGAGGACCATGCCGCAAAAGATGGTAACCTTACTTGGCCATGGTCAGGCGGTCGACGTTGTCGCCACCGCCGGTGATGCCCTGCGCGGCAAGCTTCTCGGCGTAGAACGCGAAGTCAACGACGGCCTGGTCGCAGGGGTTGCCGTTCTCGTTGAGCGCCTGGGCCTCGGTGGTCACGACGCGCTCGGTGAGGTCGGCATGGGGAAGCAGGTAGAAGCGCCCCTCGTCAATTTGGTCGAGGATGATCTGGGCCGTTTCGGGGCCCGTGAGCATGCCGAGGCGGTCGCCGCTTTCGGTATGCGCCTTGGACAGCGGCATTTCCTTGCCGTCACCCTGGATGTTGTGGTACTTCTCGCCGCGATGCAGCGAGCTGTTGGCGATCTCGGATTCGAAGACGCCGGGCAGCGAGATGTTGTACTTCACTTTGCCCAAATCGAACTTCAGCGCCTCGGCCTGGTAGTTCTCAACCAGGCGAACCAGCGCGGTCTTGGTCACGGAATAGGGCGCCCAGCCGGAGAATGCGGAAACGCCGGCAGTGGACGCGGTGGTCACGATGCGGCCGCCTTCGGGCTGCGTGAACATGAGCCCGCCGAATACGCGCAGGCCGTACAGCGATCCCCAGAAGTTGGTGTCCATGATCCACTTCCAGTCTTCCAGCGTCGTCTTCATCAGCGCGTTCGGCTGGAGCATGACGCCCGCGTTGTTGAACAGGTAATCGACCTTGCCGTAGTCGGCCTTCACCTTGAACGCGAGCTGCTTCCACTGCTCCTCCGACGTGATGTCCTGCTGCATGAATTTCACGTCGTAGCCCTTGGCCTTGAGCTCCTCCTCGGCCTTTTGCCCCTTTTCAACCCGGCGGGCGGTGATGATGATGCGCGCGCCCTTCTCGCCGAGGATTTCGGCCAGTGCATAGCCCAAACCCGAGGTGCCGCCGGTGATGAATACGACCTTGCCCTTGTAGTCTTCCATGATTCGCACTCCTTTGCGCGTTTGCCGGCTTCGCACGAGCGCGCCGCCGGCCCCCTTTCGGCGAATGCGAGGCACAGCGTTCAATTCCCCTAAAGCTCGCGCCTGCGCCCTCGCCTCACTACGGCGCCCACGATACTCGGCGCCGAACGCCCAAGCCATGCGCAAAGGCCGCGGGCTGTTCATTCGCTGAACAGGGCACGCCGATTGTTCACTGATTGGGCATGCGGCCCCACTTGTTCAAGCGGTAAAATTGCATAAGGAGGGCTCCCCTCAGAGGAAGGAGCACGCGATGAATCGCCACGACTTGATGAAGAGGGAACTCGGCAAGACGCTGATGGCTCTCAGCGAGAAAAAGCCGCTGGAAGGCATCACGGTTTCAGAGCTTGCGAAGGAATGCGGCGTGAGCCGCGGGACGTTCTACAACCATTTCTTCGACATATACGACCTGATCAACTGGATTTTTGAAAAGGATATCGTCGAGCCTCTGCAGGACTACATCGCCTCGCACGACACCAGTTGGTCAGGCATCACCCAACAGTGCCTGGAGAAGATGTACGCGAACCGGAATTTCTACTGCCAGGCCCTTCGCTATACGGGGCAAAACAACCTGCAGGATTACATGCGCAAGCGCAATTTCGACAGCTGGAAAATGCTCATCGAGGGCTACATGGGAAAGACCAAGACCTTCGACCCCGAACTGCTGGAATTCTACGAGCGCTACACCGCCGAGGCGATCGCCAACACGGTAATCGAATGGGCCAGACGCGGGATGCGCACGCCGCCCGAACGGCTGGCTTACATGGACTACGTGGCGACGCGCGGAATATACGGCCTGATAGATTCGGCGAACGAGCCAAAGCAGCGCGCAAGTACCGAAAATGCCCCTTCTCCCCTATAATGGCATCGTTGTAACCTTTGCTTAACTTACAGGAGAACGCGATGCGCTTCCAGACCATGGGCGACAAGTCCAACCCCGCAATCCTGTTCTTCCACGCCATGGGGGTTACCGGGGAAAGCAGCGGGCGCGTGGCCGCGCATCTTTCCGACCGGTTCTTCTGCATCATGCCGACCTCGACGGTTTACTGCGCCGGCAGCTTGCCGCGGTGATCAACGAAGGGCAGCTCCCGAACCTGCCCTTCGCGCGCTAGGCGTCGAAGTAGGCGGC
>CAVBAM010000348.1:0-2249 GCA_963593315.1 Candidatus Methanomethylophilaceae archaeon
GGGATTTCCGCTAACGGGCTCCCCTTGCGCGGCGCCGCCCCTAGCGAAAGGAAAAGGCTATGGCTGGGAAAAACAACAACCGCGGGCTCGTGCTGATGGGCGCGGCCGTCACCGGCGGAATCACCGGCGCCATCTACATGTGGTCCGTGTTCAACAAGCCGCTCATGGCGCAATACGGGTGGGGCGCCGTCGAGGTTTCGATGGCGTATTCCCTCTACCTGCTCATGGTGTGCATCGGAGGCTTTTTCGCCGGGGCGTTGCAACGCCGCTTCCCGCCGAAATACCTGGTGCTCACGGGCGGCGTGATGATGGGCATCGGATATCTGCTCACCGGGTTCGTCGACAGCATCGCAATGCTGTACGTGACGTTTTCACTGATAGGAGGCCTGGGGAACAGCTTCATCTACAACACCGCCGTTTCCACGACCGTCAAATGGTTCCCCGACAAGCGCGGCTTTGCCAACGGCATCTGCATCGGCAGCATGGGGCTCGCGCCGCTCGTTTTCGCGCCGCTTGCCAACGTGCTGATCGAGCGCTTCGACGCCGCGAGCGCATTCAAGATCCTCGGCGTCGGGCTCATCGTGGCGTACTGCGTGTTCTCGTGGTTTCTGAAGGTGCCGGAACCAGGATGGAAGCCCGAAGGGTGGACGCCTGAAGGCGGTGGTCAAGTGGATTCGGGCAAGGTCGGCTATTCCATGGTCGAGATGTTGAAAACGCCGCTGTTCTGGCTCATGTGGCTGATTTTCGCGTGCGCGGCCACCGGCGGCATGATGATGACCGGGCAGGCGTCGGGCATCGGGCAGTCGCTGGCGAACATGACCACCGCGCAGGGCGCGCTGATGGTGGGCGTGCTGGCTGTGGGCAACTTCCTCGGGCGGTTCGCCTTCGGGTCGCTCTCCGACAAGATCGGACGCTTCCAGACGCTCATCATCTGCACGGTTATCACGAGCATCGCCATGGTGTGCTTCCCTGCGGCAACGACGTTTTCGACCTTCCTCGCGATGATCATCATCGTCGGTGCGTGCTTCGGCGGCATCATGTGCATCATGCCCTCGCTCACCGGCGACGCGTTCGGCGCGGCGAACATCGGGCAGAACTACGCGGCCGTCTATTCCGGTTACACCTGCGCATCATTCATCGGCCCCACCGTCGCCAGCAGCTGCGTGGCGTCTACTGGCGACTACAGCCTGGCGTTCATCGTCGCGGCGGTGCTTTCAGTCGCGGCGCTTCTGCTCATGATCGTGGCATGGAAAGTGTACGCGTCCATGGCCAAGAAGGCTTAAAACGCGGTGACGGGCGAGGCGGGCCGGCAGGGCAGCTTCGCCAGCGAGGAGCAGCCGGCGGCCCTCGCGCACCCTGGGCGCCCGGTTGGCTCACCGTTCGCGCGTTCAGCCGGTTTGCAGATTCCGCCGCTCCGCGCATTCAGCCGGTTCGCAGATACCAACGCTCCTCAAGCAGATGCGCTTGCAATACCCCGTTGCCGTTATGGCACGGGGTTTTTCGTTTCCGCCCACTGCGCGCGGCAAGCCGCAGACCCCGGCACTGTGCCGTGCAGCACAGATAGCGTTTTCGCAAGCTGCCTAGGATTGGGGCGTAAGGGTTCAAGGTTTGGGGGAATCATGCTGGAAAAATCTGGCTGCATCGGCTCCTGTCCGCTTTCCTATGCCGTCTCGACGTTCTCGGGGAAATGGAAGCCGTTCATCATTTGGCACATCAGCCTCACGCCCCGTCACGAAATACGCTACGGGGCGCTCATGGCGGCGCTTCCCCGCGGGGTGTCCCACAAGATGCTCACGCAGCACCTGCGCGAACTGGAGCGGGACGGGATCGTCACGCGGCAGGTTGATGACGACGAAGCGGTTCTGCGGGTAAGCTACGCGCTGACCGAGAAGGGATCGACGCTCGCGGTGATCCTGTATTTGCTGCGCGACTGGGGCGCGCTGTACGGCGACTTCGAGCAGGCGGCGCCCGAAAACGGCAGGGGGCGCATCGAGGACGCCGGCATCACGTACTTCATCACGACAAACCCGGACGACAAATGGGAAAGCGAGACCGAATCCATCGTCTGGCGCACCCGTCGCGGGGAAGACGCCCCGGTGAGCGCGGTTCAATAGGCGGCAAAGCGGTTGCCGGGTCACGCGTCACCCGACGTAGGCGCAGCGGCTGATACAAATCCACGCCTCGCCGCGCGGGAAATCGCCGCCGATGCCCCGCGTGAGGCCGGCGGACGGGCTTTCCTCGCCACGAAA
>CAVBAM010000349.1:0-2242 GCA_963593315.1 Candidatus Methanomethylophilaceae archaeon
CCGGCTTTGCCGCCGCCTGCGTCATCATCGGCTTTCTGCTGGGCCGCTTCGTCGGGTAGGCCCGACACTTGGCGGCGGCGTCGAGCACGCGGGCGCGGGCTGCGTCGGCGAGGCGCTTCGCAAGGCTTTGCCACTTTCCAAGCAACGCGAGACGAGCGTTTCCCATCAACCCCATCCATTAAGAAAGGCTCCCGAGGGAGCCTTTCTTAATGCGTATAGGCGATTCCAACGCGAGGCGCTACTGAGCAGCCTCGACGTCGTGACCGGGCTTGAAGTCACGGCCTTCCTTGCTCCACAGGCGATATTCCGCCGAAGCGGCGAACATGACGTCGGTGGAGGAGTTGATGGCGGTTTCCACGGAGTCCTGGATGACGCCGATGACGAAGCCGATGCCCACGACCTGCATGGCGACGTCGTTACTGATGCCGAACAGGCTGCATGCCAGCGGGATGAGCAGCAAGCTGCCGCCCGCAACACCGGAAGCACCGCACGCCGAAACCGCGGACAGCGCGCCGAGGATAACCGCGGTGCCGAAGTCGACCTGGATGCCCATCGTGTGGGCGGCCATCATGGCCATGAGCGAGATGGTGACCGCCGCGCCGCCCATGTTGATGGTCGCACCGAGCGGGATGGAGACGGAATAGATGTCCTTGTTCAGGCCGAGCTTCTTGCACAGCTCCATGTTGACCGGGATGTTGGCCGCGGAGCTGCGGGTGAAGAAGGCCGTGACGCCAGAGTCCTTGATGCAGCGCCACACCAGCGGATAGGGGTTCTTGCGGAAGCAGAGAAACGCGATGAGCGGGTTGGTCACGAACGCGACGACCGCCATGGAAGCCAGAAGCACCACGAGCAGCATGCCGTATTCGGTGAAGATTTCCAGGCCGTTCTCGCCGACCGAGGTGTACACCAAGCCGAGAATGCCGAACGGGGCCAGAGAAATAATCCAGCGCACCACCTGCGACACGGCGTCGGAAATGGCGGCGAAGACGTCCTTCACGCCCTCTTTCGCATGGCGCAGCGCGATGCCGAGCAGGATTGCCCAGGTCAGGATGCCCAGGTAGTTGGCGTTGGTGAGCGCGTCGACGGGATTCGAGGCAATGGAGAGCACGAGCGTGGAGAGCACCGTGCCGATATCGGAAGGCGCGGACTGCTCCTTAGCGGCGGCAAGCGTCAGCTCGACCGGGAACAGCGAGCTCATCAGCACGGCCACGAAGGCGGCCACGAAGGTGGCAATGAGGTAAAGCACCACGACGGTCTTCATGGCGCCGGTGCCGCGGGCGTTCGCAAGCGCGCTGATGACCAGGAAGAACACCAGGATGGGGGCAACGCCCTTCAACGCGGACACGAACAAGGTTCCCAGCATCTCGACGATGTCGTTGCCGGGCCAGACGACGCCTAGGATGGCGCCTACGACCAAGCCGAGGATGATGCGCTTGATCAGGCTGATCGAGTTCCACGTCCTCCCGATTGACTTCAGGACTTCCATAGTCATTCCTTCCTAGCATCCACGCGCTTCACGGGCGGCGATACGCGGCCGCGAAGCGCGTGATTGCTCCGCTAAAACAACTGAGGGGAGGATGCTTGCGTGCATACTCCCCTCAAATGGTGCGGGCGAAAGGACTTGAACCTTCACGAGTTTCCCCACCAGAACCTAAATCTGGCGCGTCTGCCAATTCCGCCACGCCCGCACATGGCAATACGCGCAAATTGCGCGATGCCCATCATACCAAAAGGAAGGCGTGCTTCGCCGACATCTTTTGAAAGGTGGCAAGATGGGCCTAAACGACGAGACGCCCGCGGCGCACAGGGGCGCGGCGGGCGTCTCGGGGGATGCGGTGGACGTCGGCGGCAGGGCTGAATCGCACGCGCAAGGGCGCGGCCGGCCGATCGGCGCGGCGGACGTGCGGTTAATCCTCGAGCGTCGCCACGTAATCGGAGCCTTGCTTTTCCACCTTTACTTCCGAAAGCGATTCGACGTACCTGCGGAACTGCGTGAAGCCCAGGTCCCGCACCTTGAAGTCCTTGTAGGCCGAGCGCACCTGACGGCCCAGGTCGGCCACGCTCGCGCCGGCACCGCCCGCACGGCGGATGGCGTTGATGATGTAGCGATCCGGCGTCTCGTCGGGGCTTTCCGGCATCGGGGACTTGCGCGGACGGCCGCGGCGGCGCGGCGCGGCGTCGGCTGGCTGCTCGTCCTTCTTCTTCGCGCTGGCGCGGCGGCCGCGCTTCTTGGCCGGCTTGG
>CAVBAM010000350.1:0-2238 GCA_963593315.1 Candidatus Methanomethylophilaceae archaeon
AACGCCGATAACGGCAATAACAACAGCAACGGCAACACCGGCGACGCCGGCGGCGGCAATTCCGACAATGGGTCCGGCTCCAACAGCGACATCGCCTCCACCTCCGACGGCCATATCGCCGCCGGCACCTACACGGTTTCCGCGAACCTGTGGTTCGACAAGGCGACCACCGGCCTGCCGCTGAACCCCCACATGACCAACGGCGGCTTCCCGCCGTCCACCCCGGTTGAGGCCAACGCCACCATGACGGTCGACTCCTTCGGCCACGCGACGGTTTCCGTCCCGGTGAAAATCCAGGACAAGGTCATGACCATCAACAACGTGTGGGGCGGTTCGGTGACGAACTTCACCGGTTCGACGGTGACGCTCGACTTAGGCACGCCTTCCGCGTCGCAATCGACTTTCACGGGCAGCTGCTCTACGTCGGTGACCATCGGCTGGCTCGCGCGCACCATCGCCGCCGGCATTTTCAACGGCGTGTGGGATCACACGTGGAACACCAACTGGGAAGTTGACCTGGGCTCGGCCTTGCCCGCGTCCGGCGGCGGCGAACTGCCCGCCGAGGCCCAGGCCATCTTGGACCGCACGAACGGCGTTTCGACGGAAGCCGCTGCGAAGGACGCGGCGCTTGCGGCTGCGGAAAGCGCCACGGCCGCCGCAGCTTCCGGCACGACGAAAAGCGGCGCGGCGAAGGGTTCCGGCTCCGCTTCCGCATCCGCATCTGAAGACGGCGCGCAGGCCGACCTGGCTAGCGCCGCCGCCTCGAACCCGGCCTTGACCGCGGGCATCGTCATCGGGTGCCTGATGGTGCTGGCTGCGGCCGGTTTCGGCATATATACCTGGCGAAAGAAGAAGACGCCCCAAGGAAAGGTGGCTGACCATGAGTAATCGATCGATGACGCGCCGCGGCTTCGCGGCATTGGCGGGGGTTGCGGCGGCGTCCGCGTTTGCGCTGCCCGGCTGCTCGTCGGGCGAGGGCGCGAAGGGCTCTGCCTCCTCGACCTCGACCGATGCCGCGGGTGGCGGTACCACGTTCTCCACGCACGCCGAGGCGCGCGAACTGAACGGCTCGCCCGAGGCGTGCGATGTGCGCGTCGGGCTGATCATGGGCCCGCCGTCCATGGGGCTGGCGCAATTCATCGTCGCGGCCGAGGCGGGCAAGACCACCAACAACTTCACGTTCGAACCCAACGGCGTGGACTACGTGGGCCTCTCGGCGCTGTTCAACAAGGGCGACTACGACATCTGCACCCTGCCGAGCAACATCGGCCCCATCCTGTACAACAACAAGGAGCTGAAGAACGAATACCAGGTCATCAGCATCAACAACCTCGGCGTGCTCTACGTCATGACCAACGACGCGTCGCTTTCCACCCTCGACGACCTCAAGGGCCGTACCGTCTACAGCTACGGCGAGGGCGGCACGCCGGAGTACACCATCGAGGCGCTGCTGAAGAAGAACGGGCTCGAAGGCACGTTCAACCTGGAGTTCAAATCCAGCCCGCTTGAAGTGCTCAACATGATGCAGCAGCAGGAAAACTGCGTGGCCATCCTGCCGCAGCCGTTCGTTTCGTTGGCGAAAATCCTGGTGAACCCGCTTTACATTCCCGTGGACATCACGGTGGAGTGGGACAAGGCCTTCGCCGACACGGGCAGCCAGGCCGTCACCACCACGACCATCGTGAACAAGAAGTTTGCCGAAGAGCACGAGCAGGCCGTCATCGAGTACCTGAACATGGCCGGCCAGTCGGTCGCCTGGTCGCTGGCGAACATGGGCGATGCGTCGGCGCTGCAGGAGGAGCTGGGCACGTTCTTGAACAACTCGGTCGCGCTCGACGCCATGCCCTACATTTCCATGGTGAACCTGACGGGCGAGGACATGCGCACGGCGCTTTCCGGCTTCCTAAACGAGCTGTACCTGGCCAACCCCGACTCCATCGGCGGCGCCATGCCGGGCGAGGATTTCTACTATTTGCCGCCGGAAGGCCAGCTTGACGAGCGCTACCTGCAGGCGGGCTTGGCGGAAGCGACCAAGCACGAATCGAGCGCCGGCACCGGCAACGACGGCGTGTCGGCCAGCAAGGAAGACGCGCAGGCCGCGGTCGAGGCGTTCGGCGGCACGGCCAGCGGGAAGTAGCTTGCGGCGCGGGTGGGCTGGTCGGTCCGCGAGGGCGGGAATGCGCCCCGCGGGGGGGGCTGCCCTCGCGGGGGGTCAGCCCTCGCGGGGGAATCCGCCCC
>CAVBAM010000351.1:0-2229 GCA_963593315.1 Candidatus Methanomethylophilaceae archaeon
GCAAGAACCACCCCATGCAGGTCGTACGGCGCGCGTCCCGCCGCCAGCCGATAGGCGACGCTCGCAGCCGCGTACACGTCGATGCTCGACGACTTCCGCAGCCGATCGAGCTCGGGAAGGTCGTCGGAGAGCATTTCGGGCGGCGCGAAATCGGCCGTGGCGCCGCGCACCACCGCGTTCGACGCCGTGAACGATGTGGGGCGGCCGGCAATCTGCGCGGACGACCCGAAGTCGATGAGGTACAGGTCGAACGCGCCCTCGTCAACCTGATCGGCGAGGGAGAGGCGCGAGGTGCGCACCATCACGTTGCGCGGGCTGATGTCGCGATGCGCAAGCCCGCCGTCGATCACGTCCATGCGCGCGACCAGGTCGAACACGTCGCGCGCGATGCGAGCCGCCGTCAGGGGCGACAGGCGCCCGGCATCGTCGATGGCCAGCGCGCGGGCCGCGCGGGCCAGCGTAACGCCCTCGATCCATTCCATGATTATCGCGGGGGTTCCCTCAACGGTGCCGCGGCCGTACAAGCGCGGGAACCCCTTCAAACCGGAAAGGCGGCTGTGGCACTCATATTCATGCTGGAAAGCGGCGCGCAGCCCACAGGCGCGGCGCTCGTAGGCGTCGGCCGTCTCGTCGTCCTCGCGCTCGGGAAGCGCCAACAGCTTGACGGCCAGGCGTTCCCCCTGCGCATTGCGCGCGCAGGCGATGCGGGCCATACCGCCGCGCTGCTCGTGCGCATCGGACACGAACAAGGTGACGAAACGGCGCACATAGGCCGCACGTTGATCGACCGAAACGCTCGCCGCGGGCTCGAAATCGTCCACGCGCACAAGGCGCATACCTGCGGCGGGGGCGGAAAGACCGGCCGGGCCCGCGTCTCTGTTCAAAGGGTTTTCGCTGCTCATAGGGCTATACCCGCATATTCCGCATTGAATTTCGCCGCCGCGGCGCTATTGCCCGCGCTGTCCTGGTCTTCCCAAATGGGAGCCATCCACACGTCATAGCCGTCGGCGGGGTTGTCGTAATCGAGGTTGTACGACCAGGCGCTCATGAACACGCCCAGGTAGTTGTCGAGCGCGATATAGGACCGCTGGATGGCGTACTTGCTTTCCATCCACTTCGACGACTCGTCGGGACTGTAATTGCGCACCGCCAGGAACTCGGTCAGCGTCTGCGAATCCAGGCGATCGACCGCGTCGGCATGCGACTGGCGAACCTCGCGCGTGCCGCTTGCCGCGTCGGCATTGAAGTCGGCCACGATCTGGTTCATCTTTTCGACGCAGCGGTTCAGGTTCTCATAGTAGACGAGCAACTGCTGGTGAATGGCGTCTTCCTCGGCATCCGTCAAGCCGCCCGTATCGGGCTCGGGCGCGGGCGTCGGCGTCGGCGTCACGTCGGTGCCCTTATTCGAAGAACCGTCCTCGCCGCTGCCGTCCTTCCCGTCATTGGAGCCGGAATTGCCGTTCGAGCCGTTGTTGGAATCGGAGCCGCCTGCGGAATTCGACCCGTTGCCAGACGAACCGTTGCCGCCCGAGGTGCCCCCGGACGTGTTGCCGGAGGTGGATCCGCCGGCCTGCTCGACGGCTTTCTTGAAGGAGTCGTCAACGGAAGCCGTCGCCAACGTGGCGGCGGGTAATGCGGAAGCGCTGGTCAGCGAAGCGCCGAGGGCGTTCGTGGAATCGCCGATCCCAAGCGCCGCGGCGGCACTTCCCGCCGAGGATCCCTCGGCAGACAGAGCGACCGGGCCGGTCTTCCCCGCCGTCGGACCTGCACCAGACGTTTGGGCAGTGCCGTCCTGCAGCTCCTGCGCCAGGCCGTCGAGCGACAGCATGGCCATGGCCGCGGGCCTCTCCAAAATCGAGGGGATTTCCGCGGCATATCCGGCAACGCCGCCAACCATCAGCAAAAACGAAAAGGCGGTGATAGCCACAGCCGGCACGGGAACGCTCGCATGCCACCGGCGGCGACGCGCCGCGCGGGCAGGCTCATCGGTTCCGACGAACGTGGGCGTAGGGCTGTTCGTGGTCAGCATGGAAGGCGTGGCCTGCGTGCTCAGCTGACCGGCGGCATCCGGACCCCGATCGCCCGCCCGTTCTTCGTGAGCCTGCATATCCCGCATCCACCACCTTTCCGCTGTCGACGTTCAAATTCCCAAGTGATTTAGTAGCTTAACGCAATTCGGGCCAGCCAAGCTGACGAAGGGCCTCGAAGGCGCCGATTGCCGCCGAATTA
>CAVBAM010000352.1:0-2225 GCA_963593315.1 Candidatus Methanomethylophilaceae archaeon
CCCTCAAAGCCCGATTCCAAAAGTAACGGCAGCCTATTCGTCGAAGCTGCTACGGAAGTAATCGTAGAGGTCGGCACGAACCGGCTGGTCAAGCTCGTATTCGATCTCGACGGCGCTCGTGCTCGTCCCTTCCATGACGATCTGTTCGAACCATCCCGTCGGCCGCATGCGCCCCAGGAAATAGAACTCGGTGCCGTCGTCCTTATCGTGCGTGTTCTTGCGCACGAACAGGTAACACTTCACGCCGTTTTCCTCGGCCTCGGCCAGCCGGACGATTTCGCGCGAGCGCAAACTGCGGTTGCTCTTCGAGATGGCGATGATGCGCCGGTCGGAAACGAAACGGTCCTCGTATTTCGTCGTAATGCTGATGTCCGGGTCCTTTTCGTAGTTGATGAACACCGGGAACGTGTTGGTCACCTCGTCGAAGAAGTACCCGCCGACGTTCTGGTAGTTCGGCTCCCGCTCCCAGCAAAGCAGCTTGGCAACGTCTTCGCGCGAATATTTCCCATACAGGACGAAATCGGTGTCCTCGTAAGGTTCGCCGTACCTGCCGCGCGCACGTAAGAGACCGAACTCGACCGCATCCTCCACGCAGCGCCGGAAAGCCTCATCGGAAAGCGCTTCGGCGAACGCGCCCGCCAGCACCATCTTCCCGCTTTCAAGACGCACCAGTTCCTGGCCCTGTGTGGAGAACGCACCCGTCAGCATCCGCACCACCGAACGCCCGCGGCTCTCTGCCGCAGCTCGGTTCGCACGCGGTCCGACGTCGGCGACCGCGCACCCATCTCGCAGCACCTGCTGCAGCGCCAACAGGTCAGCCGCGCGCTTCCCGTTCGCCAGCTTCGTCGAGATGAACTTCAGAAACGCCAGCTTCTTATCCCCGAAGGCAAACGGGCAATCCTTGTCATAGCGTTGCAGAAACGCGGCGTACGACCCGTACTTCTTGATGATGATCAGCGGATCCATCGCTTCGTTCTCGTCGAAATCGACCAGCCGGGGAATCCTGCCGAGCAGCTGTTTGAGGTGTGCGTATTCGTTGCGTATCAGCTTCGCGTCGCTGAAACGCCCCTCTTCAAGCGCCTTGAAGATGCGCTGCTCGGACACCTTGTCGAACGTGATGGTCGAGCACCCCGGAATCACCGAGCTGCCCTCCTTCACCACGCGGCGCAGTCCGTCCTTGTTATAGGTGCGATCGCCCGAAAGGGCAATGGGCACCAGGTAGTTCTGCTGGTAGTTGCCGATGAAGTCGAGCACCAGCGTATATGCCTTGCCGGGGAATTTGCGCAGGCCGCGCCCGAGCTGCTGCACGAACACGATGGCGGACTCGGTCTTTCGCAGCATGATGATCTGGTTCAACGACGGGATATCGACGCCCTCGTTCATGATGTCGACCGTGAAAATGTACTCCAGCTCGCCGCGCTCCAGGCGCTCGATGGTCGCATCGCGCACCGCCTCGGGAGTATCGCCGTCCACAGCCTGCGCCGCATACCCGCGCTCGCAAAACGCTTCCGCCAGCCGACGTGCCTCGTCTTTGCGGCTACAGAACACCAACCCGCGACGATTGCTCTTCTCGACGGAATACTCCTCGATCTTCCGAATAACGTGATCGACGCGCGCCTCGCTCGTCAGGCGGCTGAACAGCGCAAAGTCGTCAACCGACTCCTCGTCGATCGCCAAATCGGCAATGCCGAAATAGTGAAACGGCGAAAGCATGTCGCAATCGAGCGCGTCCTGCAACGTGATGCGGAACGCGATCACATGGTTGAACAGGGCATACACATCGTATCCATCGGTGCGGCTCGGAGTGGCCGTCATACCGAGCAAAAACTTCGGCTTGAAGTAATCGATGACCGCGCGATACCCCGCCGCACCCGTGCGATGGGCCTCGTCGATCACGATGTAATCGAATTCGTCGGGGCGAAACTCATCCAAGTGCCGCGCGAGCGTGCCCACCATCGCGAATAGGCACGTCGCATGCATCGGGCGGCTCGAGCCGGCGTAGACCTCATAGTCGTACGCCCCGCCGAGCACGCGGGCATAGCTTTGCGCTGATGCTTTCAAGATACGCTGCCGATGAGCGATGAACAGGACTTTTGCCGGACGAACGCGCGCGACGTCGAACGCCGACAGATATGTTTTACCCGAACCGGTAGCCGATACCAGAAGCGCCCGCCGCTCGTCGCGGCCGTGCAGCACGTCAAGCGCCTCGAGCGCGCCTTGCTGCA
>CAVBAM010000353.1:0-2210 GCA_963593315.1 Candidatus Methanomethylophilaceae archaeon
ACGGAAAACCCGTCAGGAAGGTTAATCCAACGGCAAGACTTCGTAGGGTCGTTCGCAAGAGCGACCATTAATTAGGAGGCCGAAGGCCGACACACATTTCAACGCGGAACGCGGGCTCCCAGCCCGCCGGCCCGATCCGGGCCGATGTTCCGGCTTCGCCGGAAGCGCGCTCTTTCGAACGCGCCTACGTCCATGCCCGTGGGCCCCTGCGAACGCGCCTACTTCCATACCCATATATGCCCCTGCGAGAGCGCCGACGTCCATACCCATATACCCCTTCGGTCGTTGGGTTTGCTGCCGGCGGCAAACTTTTTCTTGCGCTTGGAGAAAAGCGGTCCTATACTGCGCAACCAAGATATCTGTTCAGGGCGAGGTGAAAATCCTCACTGGCGGTAACGGAAGCGGCGGGATCGCCGCAGCACTCCGAAGTCCGCGAGCCTTTTGCAGGTTAGGAAGTTGCCGCGCAGCGCGCGGGGGCTTCACAACATGCAGGGCCGACCTGGTGGGATTCCAGGACCAACGGTTACAGTCCGGATGGAAGAACAGGGCAAACATACGCGTGAGGCTTCTTGCCCCGCGCACCGTCGCTGCATTTTGCGACGTCGGCAGCATCTCCTTCGCGGGGATCGCCGCCATCATCATTTGCCGAACACGCCCGCAGATTCCCTGCGGGCGTTTTTCATGCCTGGCGCCGGCGGGGTTGTTCCAAGAGAAAGGGCAACCGATGGCAGGCATATCGAACCGAAACGAGGAACCGACGAGCGCGAGCGGCGTTGTTGCCGGCGCGGCGGCCACACGGCCGGCCCGGCGCGGCGGGCGGTTCGCCGGCGGCACCGCAGCCAGCAACGTCGCCGCCAGTTCATCCGCCGGCGGCGAAGGCGTCACTCCCGACGACGCTCGCTTCATGCGTCGGGCTTGTGCGCTTGCTCGGCGCGGGGCGGGATGGACGAACCCGAACCCGCTGGTCGGTTGCGTGATCGTGCGCGACGGGGCCATCATCGGCGAGGGCTGGCACGAACGCTGCGGGCAAGCCCACGCGGAGCGCAACGCGCTGGAGAGCTGCGCGAGACGCGCCGGATTCGCCGCCAAGTCGCACGCCCACGAAGGCGACGCAGCCAACCAAGCACGCAGCGCAGCTGCCGGCGCGACAGCAGGAAAGCAAGCCACGCCCGCCGGCAATGCCGCCGACCCCGCGCTCGGCGCGGCGACCGGCGCGACCGCCTACGTCACGCTCGAACCGTGCTGCCACACCGGCAAGCAGCCGCCCTGCACCGAGGCGCTCATCGCCGCGGGAATCGCCCGCGTGGTCGTGGGCAGCCGCGACCCGAACCCGCTCGTCGCCGGCAAGGGGACGGCACAGCTGCGCGCCGCGGGCATCCACGTCGACGAAGACGTTCTGCGCGAGGAGTGCGACGCGCTCAACAGCGTGTTCTTCCACTACATCACTTCCGGCATGCCCTACGTGGTGGCGAAATGGGCCATGAGCGCCGACGGCAAAATCGCCTGTGCATCGGGCGACGCGCGCTGGGTAAGCGGACCGGCAGCCCGCGCCGATGGGCACGAGCTGCGCCATCGGCTGGCAGCCATCCTGGTGGGCATCAACACCGTGCTTGCCGACGACCCGCTGCTCACCTGCCGCCGCGACGACGCAGCCCCCTCCCACCAACCCGTGCGCATCGTGCTCGACTCGCAGCTGCGCATCCCCGCGGACAGCCGCATCGTGAAAAGCGCAGCGGCGGGCGAGGCGCCGCTGATTGTGGCCACCTGCACCACCGCGCCGGAAAAGGTTGCCGCACTTGAAGCGGCCGGCGTGGAAATTTGGCAGCTGCCCGCCGACGATGCGGGGCGCGTCGCCTTGCGCCCGCTGCTGTATGCCCTGGGAGAGCGCGGGATTGATTCCGTGCTCGTGGAAGGCGGGAGCGGCGTGCATGCGTCGTTTTTCGCCGAAGGGCTGGTCAACGAGGCAGTCATCTACCTGGCGCCGAAGGTCATCGGCGGAGCCGGAGCCCCAACGCCGGTCGGCGGAGTCGGGGCCGAGCGCATGTCGCAGGCCGCGGCCCTGGGAGAAGCGCACGTGAGCCTTCTTTCCCCCGACGTCAAGCTGGTGTTCACACGCGACGGTCACCCCGGCGTTGCCGAGCAGACCGCAAGCTCGCCAAGCGAACCGGAAGGGGGCAGCGCATGTTCACCGGAATCGTAGAGGAAGTCGG
>CAVBAM010000354.1:0-2207 GCA_963593315.1 Candidatus Methanomethylophilaceae archaeon
CTGGCGCTCGTGGCGTGCCGCGTGCGGCTGTTCCGCGACTTCATCGACCCCATCATCAGCCTGCTGCGCACCATCCCGGTGGCGTCGTTCATCATCCTGTTGCTCATTTGGGTGGGCAATCAGGCGCTCACCGTGTTCTTGGCGTTCTTCATTGTGCTGCCGCTCATCTACACGAACATGGTCACGGGGTTCGAGAGCGTCGACAAGCAGATGCTGGAAATGGCCCGCGTCTACGGGCTTTCGAAGTGGCGCACGTTTCTGTACGTGTACCGCCCGGCGTTCATGCCGTTTTTGCTTTCCAGCACCAAGATCTCGCTGGGCATGACCTGGAAAAGCGGCATCATGGCCGAGGTTCTGGCCACGCCGAAGCCCTCCATCGGCAAGGAAATGGCCACGGCGCGCACGTTTTTGGACACGCCCGACCTGCTTGCGTGGACCGTGGTGGTCATGGTTGCCTCGGTGCTGTTCGAGAAGGCGTTCATGGCGCTGCTGAAGCGCGCGAACCGTCCGCTCGGCGGTTTTTTGGGCAAGAAGGGGGGCGATGATGCCTAGGCACTGCGAGCTTCCGGCGATGGAGGCGCTCACAAACGTGCCCGACGTGGAATTCGACCGCGTGTGCAAAACCTACGGGGCGAACGAGGTGTTGCGGCGCGTGACGTTTTCCCTGCCCGGCGGCGGGGTGCGCTGCCTGATGGCGCCATCCGGCTCGGGCAAGACGACGCTGTTTCGCGTGCTGCTGGGGCTTGAGAAGGCCGATTCCGGCGAAATCCGCGGCATCAAGCCCGGGCAAATCAGCATGATGTTCCAAGAGGACCGCCTGTGCGAGACGCTGACGCCGGTGGAGAACGTGGCGCTGGTGCTGCCGCCGGCGGCCCGTCGCGCCAACGTGGCGCGGCTGCTGCGCGAGATTCTGCCGGCCGACTGCTTGGGCCAGCCGGCGATGGAACTTTCCGGCGGCATGCGCCGGCGCGTGTCCCTTGCGCGCGCGGTGGCCTTCCCCAGCCGCATGGTGGTGCTCGACGAGCCGTTTACTGGCCTTGACCAGGCCACGAAGGAGAAGGTCATCGAGTTTCTGCTGGCGCATCGGGCTGGGCGCACGCTGTTGGTGGCGACGCATGGCGAAGACGATGCGCGCCTTCTGGGCGCCGACCGCGTCAATCTTGCCGATGTGCAGGATGGCGGGGCCGCGGGCGCCGGCGCGAACGAGGCGTGGCTTGCGGGCTTCGCCGATCAGGAAAAATCACCCGTTGCGGGAAAGGAATAGCCATGGATACGACCAAGACGATGCGCCAGCTGTGCGGTGACGAGCCTTACCTGGAGTCGTTTCTGCAATCGAAGGGGTTCCCGTTTTCGCTGGACAACCCCATCGTCGATTTGGTGACGTTCGAGGATGTATGCCAGGTGCGCGGCCTTGACCGCGACGAGTTTCTGGGCGAGTTCGAGACGTACAAGGCTGCGCAGGCGTAGCGGCCGCCGCTGTTGGAGAAGGGGAGACGCGTGTATTACGTTGGTATCGATATCGGCGCATCGTCGGTGAAGCTGGTGGCGGTAGACGGCGCGGGGGCGGTGCTTTCGGTGTGCCGTCGGGCGCACCAAGGGTCGCCGCTGCCGTGCTTGCGCGGGATGCTGGATGGCCTTGCCTCCGATGATGGCACGACGCTCGCCCCCGATGCGTGCGGCGGGTTTTTCGCCACCGGCAGCGGCGCCGACATGGTTGCCGCCCTGCTGCCGGGCGCGCGCGTGCTCGAAGACGTGCCGGCGTTGGTGCGTGGCGTGCGCGCGCGGGCGCCCGAGGCCGGCTGCGTCATCCAGATGGGCGCGCAGTCGGGTGTGTTCGCGACGGGTTTTGCTTCGGGCGCCGCGCCGGAGTTTTCCATGAACGAAAGCTGCGCGGCCGGCACGGGAAGCTTCTTCGAAGACCAGATGGAACGTCTGGGGCTTCCGCTCGACAGCTATTCGGAGCTGGTCTCGCGCGCTACAAGCGTGCCGCGCCTGTCGGGCCGCTGCTCGGTGTTCGCGAAAACCGACATCATCCATCGTCAGCAGGAAGGCGTGTGCGTCGAGGACATCCTGCAGGGTTTGTGCCACGCGACGGTGAAGGCGTTCAAGGCGACCATCGTGCGCAACCTGCCGGTGGAAAAGCCGCTGGCGTTGGCGGGCGGCACGCTGCTCAACGCGGGTGTCGTGCGCGCCGTGCGCGAGGTGTT
>CAVBAM010000355.1:0-2192 GCA_963593315.1 Candidatus Methanomethylophilaceae archaeon
TGGTGCGCGGCGTGGCCGAGGAGCAGCCCACCTTGAACCTGGAGCTCACGACCGACCGCGACCATTTGCTCGATGACGAATACCGCTACACCACCGACGACTTGGTGCGTGGCGAATCGGATGTGGTCATTTCGGCGCAGCAGGTGCTCGACCAGGAAACCCTCGGCGGCGGCACCACCGATTCCGGTGCGGGGACCGACGGCGCGAAGGACGGCGGCCTCGATAAGGATTCGCTCGAAGAGGACTTTGACGCGCAATCCTATTCGAGCGTGTTCCCCTTCATTGTGGTGGTGCTCGCAGCCATTGCGGCGCTTGCACTGCTCATCACGGCCCTGTTTTTGCTGCGTCGCCGCCGGCGCATCGCGCGCTTGCGGGCCCTGCTCGCCGCGCCCGCTCCCGACCAGGCGCGCGGCATCTACCAATTCCTGCTCTCGCGCTACTCCCGCATCGGCTTTCAGGTGCCGGCGGGCTTCACGCTTTCCGAGTTCGCCCGTGCGCAATCGGCGCGCATGGCGATCTTCGACGCGGCCGCCGGCGTTTCTTTCGCCGAGATCACGCGCGTCTACGAGGAGACAACCTTCGGCTCGCGCGTGCCCACCGATGACGACATCGTGCCTTTCGTCGCCTATTACCTGGCGTTTTGGAAGGCCTCGCGGGCCTATCTGGGCAACTTCAAGTATTTCTTCAAATCGTTTCGACTGTAAGGGAGGTGTGCGCCCATGAGAATGGAAGTCAAGGACGTGAGCTGCGGCTACGACGGGTGCGACCCGGTGCAGCGCTTCGTGAATTTCACGGTGGCCTCCGGCGAGGTGTGCTGCGTGCTCGGCCCGAACGGCTGCGGCAAGACCACGCTGTTCAAAACGCTGCTCGGGCTTATGCCCCCGCGTGCGGGCAGCATCCTCATCGACGGCGAGGACGTGGCGAAATGGAGCCCGCGCCGCCTGGCGCAGACGGTGGCCTACGCGAGCCAGAACCATGTGCCGCCGTTCCCGTATCGCGTGAAGGACGTGGTCATGCTTGGGCGCGTCAACAAGGTGGGCGCCTCGCAACCCACCGAAGAGGATTACCGCATCGTGGACGGCGCCATGCGCGACATGGGCGTGAAGGACCTGGCCGAGCGGCCCTATACCGACATTTCGGGCGGGCAGCTGCAGCTTGTCATGATTGCCCGGGCGCTCGCGCAGCAGCCCCGTCTGCTCGTGCTTGACGAGCCCACGGCCGCGCTCGACTACGGCAACGCCATCCGCGTCATCGGCAAGGTGCGTTGGCTGGCCGAGCAAGGCTACGCGGTCCTCATGACCACGCACAGCCCCGACCACGCGTTCATGTGTCGCTCGAACGTGGTGCTCCTGAAGGTGGGTGCCCCGATGAGCTTCGGGCCCGCCGCCGAGGTCATCACCGAGCGCAACATGCGCCAGGCCTATGGGCTCGACGTGCGCGTGGTCGAATTCGTGAACAGCAAGGACGAGGTGATGCGCATGTGCGCCCCCGAGTTCGACGGCAGTGCCGATACGGCAAGGAAAGGAATGAGCGAATGCTAAGCGAACCTGCGGCAACCCAGGCCGCAAACAAGATAGCTGCGGTGGTCGCCAACGTCGAGACCGTCATCCAGGGCAAGCACGACGCGGTGGAGCTGGTGGTGCTCTCCCTCATCGCGCGCGGGCATGTGCTTTTGGAAGACCTCCCCGGCACCGGCAAGACCACGCTCGCCTCCACGCTGGCGAAATCCATCGACTGCGGCTTCAAGCGCATCCAGTTCACGCCCGACGTCATGCCCTCCGACGTGACGGGCTTTTCCGTCTACAACCAGCAGACCTGCGCCTTCGAGTTTCGTCCCGGCGGCGTGATGAGCAATCTGGTGTTGGCCGACGAAATCAACCGTGCGAGCGCCAAAACCCAGTCGGCGCTTTTGGAAGCCATGGAAGAGCGCCAGGTGACCGTGGACGCGCAAACCTTCAAGCTCGACGAGCCGTTCATGGTGCTGGCCACGCAGAACCCCATCGAGCAGTACGGCACGTTCCCTCTGCCCGAGGCGCAGCTTGACCGCTTCCTCATCAAGCTGTCCATGGGGTACGCCGACTTCACTGACGAGCTGCGCATGCTCGAGCTGGGGGATAGCGCCAAGCGCGCCATCGGTCCGGTGGCCACCATCGACGACGTGAACGGCCTGCGCAAAGCGGCTGATCAGGTGG
>CAVBAM010000356.1:0-2192 GCA_963593315.1 Candidatus Methanomethylophilaceae archaeon
TCGCAAGAGCGACCTCGCGCCGCAAAGCGGCGCCTAGCGGCAAAGGGGCCGCTAGGCGGCGAGATACCGTCGAGCGACCCCCGGTCCTTTCGGCTTATTCGTTCAGCAGGTCGATGACGTTCAAATCGAGCTTCGAGCTCTCCAGGATGGCCTTGTTGCCGAAAACGCACAGCATGCCGGCCTGCGTCGCCGCCCTCACGTCGCCGGCGAGTGCATGCAGCTTGTCCGGCGTCGCCTCGATTATCTCCTTGCGCATCCTTTCGCGATCGCCCGGCTTGCTTCCACTGAAGAAGGCGCCGTCTTGCCGGCGGATGAGCGCCCGCGCTTTCACGGGCGTGTCGATGCCGGCGACGCTGCTGACCACGTAGCCGTCCATCTCGTCTTCGGTGGGGTTAAACGCATCAAGCCACGCGGCCGCGCCCTCGAAGCGCTCGACGGTTTCGTCGAGATGCGGGTCGCGGTAGGAGTAGAAGCGCAGCCCTCCCGTGCGCGCAGCCTGGAAGCCGGCACCATAGGCGCCGCCCTTCACGCGCACCTCGTTCCAAAGGTAGTCGTAGGAAAGCGCGCGTGCCGCAACACTCCAAACCCCGGTGTAGAGTCCGCCCCCAAAGGCGCGCCGGTCGGCTGCGAGCGCAGCGTAGCAGATATCCGTCGGCACGATAAACGCCTCGCGCAGCGCACGCGGCTGCGGCACGGCGAGCACATGGCCGTCCGCGCGGTCGTACTCGTTAGCGGAGCGGCTTGCGCTTGCAAGCCCCGAGGCTTCCCAGAACGTGGATAGCTCTGCGTCGCCTCCCGCGAAAGACACCGTGAGGTTGTCGGGCGTGAACAGGCGCCGCGCCAGCTCGTCGAGCTTTTCGGCAAGCTCCTGCTTGCGCTCGTCGAATTCCGCCAAAAGCTTCTTGAGGAAGCGGTAGAAATCGATGCCGCTAAGCTGCTGGCGCACCACGGCGGCCGGCGCGTAGTAGGACGCGGCGCGCGCCATCGCGGTGGCATGGCCGTTGTTGGCAAATCCGTGCTCCATGCCGACCCTGCGCTGTTCGAGCGCGGCGCGGATCTTCTCCGTGTCGGAGAAATCGGTGCTCGCGAGGATTTCCGTCGGCAGCTTGCCAAGCCACTCAGCACCCTTGGACAGTGCCGAGGCGCCCACGATGAACTTTGGCGAGATGTTTTGCGGGTCATCTTCGTGCTCATATACTTCGCTAAACACCGAGAAGCTGCCGAGCTTGCCGTTTACAAGCGTGTCGATGTCAGAGGCGCTGTGCTCGTTCGTGCCGAGCTTGCCGAGCATGGTGGAAAGGATGCTTACATAGGGCAGTTCCTCGAACGACACCCTGTCAAGGTCGTAATAACGG
The DNA here is from genome assembly GCA_963593315.1 of Candidatus Methanomethylophilaceae archaeon. Taxonomy (GTDB): domain Bacteria; phylum Actinomycetota; class Coriobacteriia; order Coriobacteriales; family Eggerthellaceae; genus Senegalimassilia. The sequence continues at coordinate 1,356 of CAVBAM010000356.1, forward strand.
TAGGCGTAGGCGATGCCGTGCGTGGACGCGTCGTGGCGGATGCAGGGCACGGGCGCATCCTCGATCAGCGCATAGCGCGCCTCGGCAGGTGCCGGCCCGATGTCGGATACATGCAGCTGGGGAAGGGTCGCGAGCGCTTCGGGGGAGTCGGGCTGCTCCTGGCGGCGGCGCAGCAGGGCGACTTCCTCGTCGATACGCGCGAGGTCTTCTTCGGTGAAGTGTGCGCTCGCCTTCGCGGCGCGGGCCGCCTCGTCGTCGCCCGCCGCCTCGTCGGGAAGCACTTCCACCTGGGCCATGTGGTCATTTTCCAAAAACACGCTGCGGATGAGTTCCTCGAAATAGCCCTCGTCAAGCGCCTTGCGCAGAAACGCGAAGTCGGACTCGTACTTCAGGTACGTGGTCGCCAGCTCGTCGCCGTAGAGCCAGCCGTTGAGCGCCGTGATCGTCAGCGCCACGCCGTCGGCCATGGCGAAGTCGGCCTCGCGCATGATGAATTCGTCGCGCGCGATGGAGGCCTCGACGAGCGCGTGGTCAAGCCCCCCGTCGGCCAAGCGTTCAAGCTCTTCGAGCACGACGCGCAAAAGCGACTCTTGGCAGCCGGGCTTCAAATCGCGCACCTGGATGGTGGCGAAGGGCTGCTGTATGGCGTCGGCCATGTAGGCGCATACGTCGCCGGCGAGCTGGGCGTCGAGGATGGCGCGGCGAAGCGGGGCCTCGTTGCTGCCCGCAATGGCGTCGAGCAGGATGTCGCAGGCCACGACGCGCGTGCGTTCGCGCGCATGCCCGACGACGAAGCCGAGCCCCATGCAGGCGTTCTCGGGCGCCGTGTCCATGCGG
>CAVBAM010000357.1:0-2188 GCA_963593315.1 Candidatus Methanomethylophilaceae archaeon
GCTGGTTGTAGCGCTCGATGGAAGCCTTGGCCACGGTGGCATCCATGCCCTCGATCTTGGAGAGCAGCTCGTCGATGGTATCGGCCTTCACGCAGCGGCCCTCGGTGACGGCGGCCTCGATGTCGGCGGGGCAGCGCACGTTGATCTTCAGGCCCGAAGGCGTCCAGTCGGGCAGCGCCTCGTCGCGATAGATGCAGGCGATGCCGTGCGCGGCCGGGAAGTATTTGAGCTGCTCGGGCCAGGAGGCGTCGAAGAACTGGTAGGCCACGCGCTCGGGCTGCAGCTCCACCTGGTTCTCCAGCTGCTGACCGGGAACGTCCTCGTTCATGAAGCGCTTGCCGTGCAGGTTCAGCCACAGAAAGCCGTTGTTGCCGATGACGCCGCGGCCGTCGGAACCGGCGCCGCCGCCCATGTGGTGAATCATCGGGGCATGCCACTGCTCAACGGCGGCACCTGCCCAAACGCCCATCTTGTGGCCGTCGCCGACGTTGGTGTAGTTGCCCTGCGCGTCGAGGTCCATCGACAGGATCTGGTTGCCGTTCTCCACACACGCCGGCGCGAAGTACTTCATCATGTCCTCGTTGGCCAGGTAGTCGCCCGTGGCGAGGATGACGCTCTTCGCGTTGATCTTGAGGTACTTGTTCGAAGAGGTGTCCTGCGCGTAGATGCCCGAAATCGCGCCGTCGTCGCCCTTGATGAGCTTGACGCCCTTGGTGTTGTAGCGGATCTCGGCGCCGGCCTCCTCGGCGCGCTTGAGGTTGTCGGACATGGCCGTTGCCAGGCTGGCGAAACCGACCGACGTCGGGTAGCAGGGCATGTCCTCCTTGGTGTAGTCGTAGGTTTCCAGCATCGGCACGAAGTACGGGTACAGGTAGTGCTTGCGGTTGGCCTCGGGCACTTCCTCGTACGACTCGCTGGCAATGTACATGTCCGGGCAACCCTGCACGAACCAGTCGAGCGCCTTGCCCGACTCGTCGCAGTAGCGGCTGATGATGCCGAAGTTGGAGTGGTGGCTGCCTTCCTCCATGTGCATGTTCACCACCATGTGCTTGTCGAGGAACCCGTCGCCGCGGTCCCACTTGGCCATGGTCTCGCCACCCAGGATGGCCATGTCGCTAGCCACGCTGTTGATCTGGGCGGACGCCTCGATGGCGATGACCTTCGCGCCCGCCTCGGCGGCGGAGCGGCAGGCCGGCACGCCGGAGCAGCCCAGGCCCACGACCACGACGTCGGCCTCAAGCGTCTCGGCCACGTCGGAATCGGACACGCTCGGCTCCTCGCCCAGCCACGGCATGACGCCCGTGCCGTCGAAGCCGACGGTCTGGCCGTTCGCGCTTCCCGCCGACCCCTCGGCGCCGGAAACGCTGACGACCTTCGGCGCGCAACCGGACAGGCCCATGCCCGCCAAGGCGGCGCTCAGCGTTGCCGCACCGGTTAGGAAGCCACGACGGCTGATGCCATTGTTCTCCTCACTCATTGCTTACTCCCTTGCTCTTTTCCCGCATCGCGCATGCGATGCGCTCCTCTCGCCCTCAAGCCCCGTGCTTGAGGGTCCGTGGAGAGTATATGGAGCTGAGACGGGGAGTTGAATTGACGGCAAAAGCGATTCGTAAAGGCTCGCCTTGACGGAAAAGGCGGAACGTAAAGGCGAGTATCCTTGACAAGGGCGAAACGGGCAGATTCCGCTATTCGAAGAAGCGCGCCGCCCCCACGGGAACGGACTGGCGAATGAGCCGGACGATCTTCTCGTCCGAGAAATCCATGCCCATGTCGAACCAGTGGCGCGTGCAGCCGGCGCAGCCCTTCGAGAAGAAGTCCAGACAGAAACCGAGGTCTTCCTCGTCGATCGCGCCCATGGCCCGCACCCGGCGCCCGTAGGCGTCGCGCAGCACGTGGTGCAGCACGCGGTAGAGGCTGTTGACGTCCTGCGAGTAAAACCCGTTGCGCAGGAACGTCTTGCGCTCATGGCACAGGGCCAGAAATTCCAGGTAGGCGGTTTCGAACGGATAGGCCGCCCCCAAATGACCCAGCGGCTCGGCGAACATGTCGCGAAAGCAGAACTCCATCAGGTCGTACTTGTCGGCGAAATGGTGGTAGAACGTCTGCTTGCTCACGCCTGCCGCGGCGGCGATCTCCGAAACGCGTACCTGGTCGAGCGGCTTGACCTCCATCAGCTGCGCCAGCGCAT
>CAVBAM010000358.1:0-2188 GCA_963593315.1 Candidatus Methanomethylophilaceae archaeon
GGGGCATTTGCGAGATGCGGGTTTCTCCACATCCCGTACACAACTCGGCGGGCGGGGGCGGGACGTCGGCTCCCCCGACCCGATGTTCCGGCTTCGCCGGAAGCGCGCTCTTGCGAACGCTCCTACGTCCATGCCCATGCATCCTCACGAACGCGCCTAAAATAGGGTCGCATGCGCTTGTGGCTTGGAGCTGGACGGGCATTGCTAACCGTCGGGCACCCCGTTCTCTGAACTGTGTTCTTCTATATAGTACTTACTTATATTGGGGCTTCTTTCTGCTTCTTTCTGCTCGGTAAAATCCGTTTCCACGCTGCCCCTCCCTTTGGAGTCAGTGGGCTCTTATACTTATCGTTCATTCGCCTGGCTGACTCCTTTTGCGGGTTTATACTGTCCTGCACACAGATACGGGGGTTGCCATGTACGATGCCATATCCTGCTCGTTGCCAAAGGAAGCGCTGAAATTGTTGTCGGTACTTGACGACGCGGGTGCCGAAGCGTGGGTTGTCGGGGGCTTCGTACGCGATTCCCTCCTGAAACGCAGCGTGTCGGATGTCGACATGGCCTGCAGCACACACTGGCAGGAAACGCAGCGCATCTGCGAGGAAGCCGGGTTCGCCACGCACGAAACCGGAACCAAACACGGAACCCTGACCGTCATCGTTGACGGCGTGGCCTTCGAAGTCACCACCTTTCGCATCGACGGTATATATAAAGATGGGCGGCATCCGGAAAACGTCTCGTTCACCCAAAGCATTGAGGAAGACCTTGCTCGTCGAGACTTCACCATCAATGCGATGGCATATCGCCCCGATAAGGGACTGCTGGATCCTTTCGGGGGGATGCGCGATATCGAGTCGCGGACGATACGGACGGTTGGCGATCCCGATAAGCGTTTTGCTGAAGACGGCCTTCGCCTTCTGCGGGCTTGCCGATTCTCATCGGAGCTTGGCTACGCAATCGAGCATGACACCTATGCGGCAATGGTGCGCAGCAAACGCTACCTGCGCCACATATCTACAGAGCGCGTCACCCATGAGCTTAATCGGCTCTTGCTCGGAGCCTGCGCGGGGTCGGCCCTTGTCGAATGTGTCGACGTGCTGTGCGCCGTGCTGCCCGAGCTGGTCGCCATGAAGGGTTTCGAGCAGAAGTCTCCCTATCATGTCTACGACGTGCTCAAGCATACGGCGAAGGTCATCGACGGCGTGCCGCCATATTCCCTGGTTCGTTGGGCTGCCCTTTTCCACGACATGGGCAAGCCTTCCGCCTTCTTCACCGACGACGCGGGGGTGGGACACTTTTACGCGCATCCGGACTTAAGCGTGCCGATCGCGCGCGGAATAATGCAGAGGCTCACGTTTTCGCAAGCAACGACGGCACGCGTGCTTACCTTGGTGGAACACCACGATGACGTTGTGCAGGCAAATGCGAAATCGGTCAGGCGAATGATCGGCAAGCTCGACGGCGATGTCGATTTGTTTAGAAGTCTTTGCGACTTAAAGCGGGGAGATGCGCGCGGCAAGGCGCCCCACCTCGTTGAAGCGCAGGTGGAAATGGTGGACGACCTCGAGCGCATCTGCGACGAACTGATGGACGAAGGCGCAGCGCTCAGCGTGAAAGACCTGGCCGTAAACGGAAGGGACGTCATTGCACTCGGCGTCAAGCAGGGACCGAAAGTGGGGGCGATGCTCGACGGCCTTCTCAACTCCGTGATCGAGGAGGCCGTCGAGAATACCCGCGAAGCCCTTATGGCGGAAGTTCGCCGATCACTGGCCGACTGATGGCGATCATCCGGTTGGAATACTTGCTGACGAAAAGAATTTTCAAAAAAGTTCAAAATAAGTGTTGACGGATAGGTGGGCAATGCGTAATATACATTCTCGCGCTTGCACCTGAAGCGAAAGCAGCAGGAAGCGCAGAAGATTGCCACTGGGGTGTCGTCTAATGGTAGGACACCGGTTTCTGGTACCGCATGTGAGGGTTCGACTCCTTCCACCCCAGCCAATTTTTTGCAAAGCGTCATGGCTCCGTCGTCTAGCGGTTTAGGACGTCGCCCTCTCAAGGCGAAGGTCGCCGGTTCGAATCCGGTCGGAGCTACCAAGTTTTCACTGGCCGGGTGTGCCCGGCCTTTTTATGTGGCTCCGTCGTCTAGCGGTTTAGGACGTCGCCCTCTCAAGGCGAAGGTCGCCGG
>CAVBAM010000359.1:0-2182 GCA_963593315.1 Candidatus Methanomethylophilaceae archaeon
CAACGGTTTTTGAGACCGCCGCGTCTGCCATTCCGCCACTCGGGCACGTAGCTTTTGCATTATACCGAAACGTCTCCCAACGCACAATAACCAATGTTGCGGAGGACGGGCATTCACTTCGAAATGGCGGGGCTGATTCCCTGGCTCCTCGCGCTACGCTGCGATTGCCATGCCCCCTCGCCGACGTGTCTCTGCGCGCACGAGCCCGCAGGCGGCTCGCGGCTTCCGCTCGCTGCCCATTCCTTTTCCTGAAAGGCCGCTGAAGGGTCGGCGAAAAGCTCGTGCAATTGAAATGCTTACCGGTTCACACCTTTGCTGCTTGCCGTATAATGTGACCCATTGCAACGTAATTCACCCGCACATGCAAGCAAGGAGGCCCCATGCTGAAAGCAATGATCGTCGACGACGAGGCCCCTGCGCGCTCCGAACTGAAATTCCTGCTAGACGAGCTGGGCCAAACCGAAGTGGTGGCCGAAGCCGCCAGCGTGCGCGAGGCCATCGAGAAGCTGAAGGAATACCCGTGCGACGTCTTGTTCCTCGATGTGAACATGCCCGAGGCGACCGGTTTGCAGCTGGCGGAGGCTTTGCAGCACTTGAAGTTCCCGCCCGCAGTGGTGTTCGTGACCGCTTATAGCGAGTTCGCGCTGGACGCGTTCAAGGTCAACGCCATCGACTACCTGGTCAAGCCCGTCGAATCCGACCGCCTGTCCCAGGCAATCGCCCGCGTGCGCGAGCAAGTGCAGCTGCACGCGCAGGCGCAGAAGTCCGAGCGTATCCCGGTGGAGAAGGCCGGCAAGAAGATCCTCATCGGCATTGACAAGATCCGCTTCGTCATGGCGCGTGACGACTACGCATACCTGCAGACGGACACCGACCGCTACTTCAGCAGCGTCAGCTTGGCGCAGCTGGAGAAGCGCCTGGACGGCTACGGGTTCTTCCGCGTGCATCGCGGCTACCTGGTCAACCTGTCCATGGTCGAGGAAATCGAGCCCGTCGCCGGCGGCACGCTGCTGCTCACGCTCAACGGCGCCGAGGAGAAAATCCCCGTGAGCCGTCGTCGCGTGTCTGCGCTGAAGAAGGCTTTGGGCCTGTAGGCGGGCTGCTCGATAGCGCGTTCAAACGAAATAGGTAATCGCGAAGGGGCCGGCCGCGTGCTGGCCTCTTTTGTTGCGGTTTTGATTGCGTCGTTTACCCTGATGCGGCTGTTCGCGGGATTGCGGCCCGCTACGGCGCAGGTTGCGGGGGTGACCGAAGCCGCGGTGCTGCTTCCTTGGGAACTTGCCCAGCAGTTTGTGCTGGCGGGCGTCGCCGTCGGGGGCGTAGCGCTTGCCGCGCCCGCTGCCTTGCGGTTGCGTGGCCAGCGGGATGCGCGTGGTCGGCGCGCATGCGGCGAATGCGTTCCGCGCGACGGGGGCTGGGTGCGCGCCGCGGGGCTGCCTAGCCGCTTCCTCGTCGTCGGGGTGCTGATGGTCGGCATGATCGGCGGAGTCTTGTCGTTGGGGCTTGGCGGCGGGTTTTCGGGCGAGGGCGCGGCATTCGAGCTCGTGTTCAGGCTGGATGTCATCGGGGCTCAAGCCGACATGGTCTTGCGGGGGTTGCCCGGATCGATCGCGGCGTGTGCGGGGTTCGCCCTGCTGTGCTTGCTGACGGGCGTCTACGAAGAGGCGTTTCTGCGCGTGCTGGGAACGAGCCTGTTCGAAGGGGCGTTTCGCGAAAGGGGGCTCTCGGGACCTGGGACGCTGCTCGCCGCTGCCTTCACGACGTCGGCGCTGTTCGCGCTGCTTCACGTGAGCACGCCTGCTGCAGATGCGGGCGGCGCGGGATGGATGCAGGCGGCGTTGCGCTTCGTGCAAACGTTTTCGTTCGGGATGTGCATGGCGGCGCTGTTTGTGCGCACCGGCCGGCTTGTTCCCTGCGCGCTTGCGCATGCGGGGTTCAATCTGCTGTATCTGGGTGCACGTTTCACGTTGGAGCCGACGTACGGGTCGGGCGCACCTCCCGAAACCGCGTTGCTCGCGGTGACGGCGACGCTGCTTGCGGGCGTGGCAGTTTGGGCTTGGGTGCATTTTGCGGAGCGCCGTTCGGCTCGTTGAAAATATTTCCGAAATTAGGTCTTGCAAGGTGACGAAAATTCCTGTATTGTATTTTCTCGCCTTGAGAAAGGTGCCAATTCGCGGGCGTG
>CAVBAM010000360.1:0-2181 GCA_963593315.1 Candidatus Methanomethylophilaceae archaeon
TCGGGGGTCACCGGGTCGCCGGAAGCGGCGGGCAGGCTGGAGGTGTCCAGGCGTATCCCCATGTCGACGGTGCCGGCGGGCATGGTCACGCTCACCGTAATGTCCTTGTTGATGGCGCTCACGCCGGAAACGGTGAAGGAGCCGTCGGCGTTCTGAACTGCGGATTTGCCCCCGTACGTCATGGCCGTCAGAAACTGCTTGCCCTGCGCGTTCGGCGTCACGGTCACGGAATACGCGCCGTCAGCGTACACGACCGTGGCCGACGCTTCCATGAAGCTCGCGGCAGCGGATTGCCCGCCTGTAGTGGCGTTGACGAACGCAACCGGCAGCGCATATCCCTTGCCGGCGACCAGCTTGAAGCCGTCGGCCGTGGTCACGGTCTCCTCCTCAGAAGGAGTCGGCTCGGGGGTTTCAGCGTCCTTGCTGGTATTGAACGTTTCGATGGCCGCCTTCAGCTGCTCGGTCACGGCATCAACTCCCGCCTGGGGGATCTTGTCGTTGGCGGCAGCCTTCTCAGCGGTTGCGATAGCCTCCTTCAAAACGGCGAACGCCTCATCGGTCTTGTTGCCCTTCTCGATCGCCTTCGCAGCGGCAATCGCCGCATTTAACGCGGTCTTGTCAACAATCTGCTCATCCTGACCGGGGTCAGTCTTGTCGGCGCTCGTGCTGAACGCATCAACAGCGGCTGCGATCGCTTTCGCACCTGCAGCGATGGACGCATCCGTGGCATCGGCGGCATCGACGGTCGCGTACGCATCGGCAATCGCCTGTTGCAGCGCAGCGAACGCCTCATCGGTCTTGTTGCCCTGCTCAACGGCTTCGGCCTTCACGATCTCCGACGTCAAGCCCGTGCGGTCGACGAACGAGACGTTCGGCGCGGCATTGCCCACCACCAGCTGGAACGGATGCAGATTCGTCACAGTGCCGCGGTTGGGGATGTTCACGGTGTACCCGAAGGTGATGTCGTACGTATCGGTGATGCTGGACACGGGGATGGAATACGTGGCAGAACCGTCCTCGTTCACGGTCTTCGCGACCTTTTTGCCCTGGTAGGTGACATCGCCGAGCGTGTTACCCTCGCCCAGCGATTTCGCCGTCAGCTCGACGACGTACGAGCCGTTCGATGCGGTCACCTTCACCTTGTCGTTGAACGACCGGGAGGTATCGTATTTCGACCCCTTGAAGTACAGCGTGAACGCATCCTCGTGTGACGGGATGTCGACGCCCTCGTCGATAGTGCTCGCATCGAACACGGCGCGGGCGCTCGGCGAGAACGGCATGCCCGGAACCGTCACCTGGAACGTAAGCGCATCAAGCTTCAAGGTGCTCACCGTGAAAGTGCGCGTGCCGTCGGAGTTATCCACGTAGGGAAGCTCCGAACCACCGCTTATCAGCTTCACGCCCGTATTCTTGCCGTTCTCGTTCGCGATCAGGCTGACAGCGTACTTGCCGTTTTGGTACACAGCCTTTGCCGTGGTGGAGAAATAGGCGCCCATCATAGACGAGCTGTCGGAGTCGGCCTTCAGCCACTTGACCTGCACCGTGTAAACCTTGCCCTCGACCGGGACGAAGCCGTTTTCCGCCTGCACCGCTACCGGCGCGGCGCCGTTGCCGGCATCCTGCGCCAGAGCGATCGCCGGCACCATGCCCGTCGCCAGCGTTGCCGCCAGCACCAGAGAGGTGCCCTTGCGCACCACCGTATACCTTGCGTCCTTCATGCTTGTTCGTCCTTTCCAAGCGGCTCGGGCGGCGGACCGCTTAAGCGAATCCGCCGCCAAACCATACCTTTGCTTAAGTAAATCTCTTGAATCCGAAGGCACCTTACGGCATCGGACATTCCACCTTATTGCCGACGCTTGCGACGCGCGAAGAACGCAGCGATTGCCGCCATCACGCCGCCGAGCAGGCCAGCCGCCGCAAGCGGAGCCGGCGAAACGTCGTCGCCGGTCTTGCTGAGCGTGCTACCGCTGCTTGCGGAAGCGCCGCTTTTGCCGGAAGCGGTACCGGTAGCACCGTTCGCGGTACCACCGTTGGAGCCGTCGCCGTTGGTGGTGCCGTCATTGGAATTGCCGCCGTTACCACCGTTGCCGGCGTCGTCAGACCCGGGAGTCGAATCGGGCGTCGGGTCCGGGTCAGGCGTCGGCTCGGGCTCGGGCTCGGGCGTCGGGTCGGGCGTCGGGT
>CAVBAM010000361.1:0-2175 GCA_963593315.1 Candidatus Methanomethylophilaceae archaeon
CACGGCCGCATGGCCGAAACCGGTGGTCATGGTCTCGCCGCCGTTATGGCCAGTGAACGCGGTATTCTCGGCGAAACCGCCCACTTCGATGGCGCGGGCGATGACCGGCTCGAAATCCTTGTCGTCGCCGATGTGCGTGGCGCCGGCGAACTCGACCGGGCCGCAGGTGAACACGCGGTCGGCATAGGCGTCGGTCGGCGGCATCAGGCAGTTCGTGGTGAAGAGGAACGCGCCCGGAAGCTCGGCGAATTCCTTGCGCTGATTCTGCCACGCGGTGCCCACGTTGCCCTTCAGGTGCGGGTATTTGCGCAGCTCAGGGTAAGCATGCGCGGGAAGCATCTCACCGTGCGTGTACACGTTCACGCCACGACCCTCCGTCTGCTCGAGCAGCAGCTTCAAGTCGTGCAGGTCGTGACCGCTGATGACGATGAACGGGCCGGCTTCGACGGTCATGCCGACGGTGGCCGGGGCGGGGGTGCCGTAGGTTTCCGTGTTCGCCTTGTCCAGCAGCGCCATCACAGACAGGTTGACCTCGCCGACCTTCAGCGCGCAGGCCAGCAGCGCGTCGCCGTCGGCGTCGGAACCGATGGTGCGCAGCGCTTCGAGCGTGAATGCGTTCGCGGCGTCATCGGTGTAGCCGAGCGCGGCGGCGTGGTAGGCGTAGGCGGCCATGCCGCGCAGGCCGAACAGGATGAGGCTCTTAAGCGAGCGCACGTCTTCCTGGGCGTTCCAAACCTGATTCATGTCGTAATCAGCGGGCACGGCATCGCTTACCACGGCGGCTTTCGCGTGCACCGCGTCGATCAGGGCGGAGAGCTTCGCCTCGTTGAAATTCACGTTGGTCACGCAGGCGAACATGGCCTCCATAACCAGGGAAGACGCGGCTTCGTCAGCGGTTTTGCCCTCAAGGGCCTGGGCGAGCGCGACAAGCGCGCCGGTCAGCTTGTCTTGCAGCCCGGCCGCCTCGGCGGTCTTACCGCAAACGCCCGCGGCCCCCGTGCAGGCGGTGCAACGAGCGGTCTGCTCGCACTGGAAGCAGAACATGGAAGTTTCGGACATGGCATAGCTCCTCTCGTGGTGTTTGCCGTTGGGAGAACCTTACGCGCGTTTTCTGCTATAGAATGTTCCTGAAAGAACATTTTTCGAAAGAGTGGCGAAATTGCAAATCACGGATGCGGCTATATTCAGAGGAATTAATTCAGCGGATGTCGCGGTGATGCTGCCGTGCTTGAAATGCGCCGAGCGTACCTACGAGCGTGGCGAACTGGTGCTGCGCGCCGGCGAGCCGGCACGGCGAATCGGCGTGCTGTTGTCGGGCCGATTGCATATCGAGATCGTCGACGCCTGGGGCTCGGTAACCGTTTTAGAGACAGTTAATCCCGGCGAACCTTTCGCCGTGGCGTATGCCTGCGGCAAGGATGCCATCATGGACGTGGATGTAGTCGCCGACGAGAAAAGCCTGGTCGCAATGCTTGACGCCGGTCATGCAATGCATGCGTGCCCGAAGCAGTGCGCCTGCCATGCGACGCTCGTGCGCAACCTGCTGATCTCCATGGCGAGCAAGAACGTCGCGTTGAATCGCCGCGCAATGGCCACGGCGCCGAAAAGCGTGCGTGAGAAGATTCTCGCGTATTTGTCGTTGCAGCAAAAGCTTCATGGACAGCGCGAATTCGTCATTCCGTTTACGCAGGAGAAGCTGGCTGCGTACCTGGGCGTTGACCGCAGCACGTTGTCGGCGGAGCTTTCCGCGTTACGCACCGAAGGCGTCATACAATACCGCGGCAAGCATTTCGAGCTGAAATAATTGGCGAAAGCCGAAATCTCCTGCTTTGCATATCCTACTGATAATATATCTTATGTTAAGTTAAGCGTTTGTTACTATACGGGGATAATTCTTTTGCCGCTAGGCGCCGCTTCGCGGCGCGAGGTCGCTCTTGCGAACGACCCTACGAATTCTTGCTGCTGGGTTAACCTTCCTATCAGGTATTTCGTAGGCGCGTTCGCGAGAGCGCGCTCTCCGGCGAAGCCGGAGCATCAAGCGAGTCGTCGCCACCGGTTAAAACGCCCAACGACACGCCGACGACCATACGCCTCAGGCGCCCACTAGGTCCATGAGCTCTTGCTTGCTGTGTACGTCGAGTTTTGCGTACAGGTGCTTGGAATGGCTGCGGACGG
>CAVBAM010000362.1:0-2173 GCA_963593315.1 Candidatus Methanomethylophilaceae archaeon
TCAATGGTGCCGCCCATGCCGTCGACGGTCTTCTTCACGATGGCAAGCCCCAGGCCCGACCCCTGGTACGTGGTACGCCCGTCGCTTCGTTCCTGCGTGAACGGCTCGAACACGCGCTCGGCGAATTCCCGGCTCATGCCGATGCCGTTGTCGCTGATGGTGAACTCAATGAGCGTGCTGCCGGCCGGCGCGCCGTCAAGCTCGCGCAGGCTGCAGTTCACCTCGCCGCCGGCGTCGGTGTACTTCACGGCATTCGACACGATGTTGACCAGCACCGAACGCACGTGCGCGGGGCTGCCCACCAGCTGGCGATGCACAAGCGCGTCCTCGTTGATCGAGCGCACGGTGACGCCCTTGTCATGCGCCAGCGACTGGCTCAGCCCGTCGATGCTGTGCAGCATGTCGAGCAGATCGAAGCGCTCGTGCGTGAAATCCATGCCCTCCGACTCGATCTTGCTCATGTCGAGCACGTCGTTGACCAGCGTGAGCAGCTGGTCGGCCGCACCGTCGATCTTCTCCAGGCAAAACCCGACGCGCGCAGGCTCGTCCACATGGTCGCGCGCGATGCCGATCATGCCGATGATGCCGTTGATGGGCGTACGGATGTCGTGGCTCATGCGGCTCAAGAACTCCGATTTCGCGGAGTTGGCGGACTCGGCGTCCTGGATCTTGTTCTGCAGCAGGCGTTTCTGGTTATCCATGAAGATAAGCAGCATGGACAGCGTCATGCCCATGTTCGAGCTGGGCAACGTGGTGAAGAAGAACTGCAGGACGGTGCCCGCAATGAGCGGGACGATGTAGACGAAATACTCGATCAGCATACGGCGGCGCGCCACGGTGCGGCGGCGCAGATAGCCGATGAAGCACGTGAGGATGGCGCCGAGCGTGTAGCCGTTGGCCAGCACGAACACGAACACGGCGAACATAGGGCCGCGCACGTAGGTGCCGTCGGGCTCGATATGGAAAATCCACCCCGTCCACAGCGACGCCACCAGCATGATGGCGAGCAGGAAGATGGGAACATGCACAAGGTTGCGCCAACGCTTGTCAGCCATGACGGGGGAATCGAAGCGCCGCGCGCAGAAGCAGAAGAAGAAGTATGCGATGCAGCCGCTGGACAGGTCGAACATGAAGTTGAAGACGTAGTTTCCCCAGAAGCCGGCGCGAGACCCCACGCCCACGCACAGCGCGTCGGACAGGGCGCAGACGCCCGTCGCGGCAACCAGCTTCACGATCCAGACTTCCTCGCTGCCGAAGCCCGGCGTGCGCGAAAGCTTGTACACCAGCAGCACGTCAATGGTCAGCAAGAACAGCACGTAGACGGCGTAATTTGAATTGAGGACGCCTTCCATCAGGCAACTTCCCTTTCCTGTACGAAGGCGGACACGGCAAGCGCCCGCGCGGCAAGACGACCGTGAAAACGCTTTTGAAAGTATACCACTCCCCACTTGACGGGCGGGGCGGGTACGCCGAGGGTTCGGAGTCCACCCAAGGCGATGTTCCGGCTTCGCCGGAAGCGCGCTTTTGCGAACGCGCCTACGTCCATACCCATGGGTTTTTGCGAATGATTGCGTCCGTACCCGTGGGTTCTCGTAAATACGCCTGCGTCCGTACCCGTGGGCCATTGCGAACGCGCCTGCGCGTCACCGGGTTGTTTTGAACGAATTTTTGCTCGAGCCTGCCCGGGTTCTTTTGCGTACGTTTCCCTGTTGCTAGGCGCCGCTTCCCGGCGCGTGGTCGCTCTTGAGCACGGCAAATACCTTGGTAAAGGTCAACTTTCCAGCGAAACCTCGTCAACCCCGCGTTCGCAAGAGCGCGCACTCCGGCGAAGCCGGAGCATTTGCCGGCCGGCTTTTTGCATAAGTTCGTTCCCATTATGCATTTCTATCAAAAAGCAACCGGTGCAGCATCGGCGGCTATAGCGCGAGTTCAGAAGCTTTGAAAACGTTGTCTAACCTGCATGAACGAATTGTGAAGGGGTTGCAAGGCGAGTACTGGCGAGTACAATGCCACCTGTCCGGCAGTTTGGATATTACGCAAACCGTGACTATCTTCGCCAAGTACAGTCTCTTGGGATTGCGGCAAACGGGAAGCCAAGAACCCGTTGAAAACCCTGTCGGGATTCCTTTCGCTTGCCCCCGGGGACTTCCACCCCGGGGGTTTATTTCTTTCG
>CAVBAM010000363.1:0-2172 GCA_963593315.1 Candidatus Methanomethylophilaceae archaeon
GCCATTCACATTGCTTGCCGCAGACTATTGTATCAGTAAGCTTCACAGCCGCCGCACACGGTGCAAGCCGCCGGCCTATCTGCCGACCGATGCTCCGGCTTCGCCGGAGAGCGCGCTCTTGCGAACGCGCCTACGTCCATGCCCATGCACCCTCGCGAACGCACCCGAGGTTTTCAACAGAAAATCAACCTTACCTGCGGTTTTTGTAGGGTCGTTCGCAAGAGCGACCACGCGTCGCGAAGCGGCGCCTACCGGCAAAGGAACCGCACACAGCAAGATTTTGCCGATTGCAAGATCAACCTTTAATAGAGAGGCCAAAGGCCGACACATATTTCAAGACAGAGCACGGGCTGGCAAGGTGACCCATCCTGATGCTCCGGCTTACTTAGCTATGGCAACCCTCGACCGGCACTGGTAACTGGTTATCGGTATTTCGGATGGTGGGATTATCGCTAAATCTATTGACCCTGTACGCTGCAACCCGTATAACTAGCAACTGTCACAAACGTCATACGCAAAGAAGTCATCTGAGCGTTCGGAAAAGGAGATACCGAAAATGTCCGACCAGAAGTACGCATTCGAAACCCTGCAGGTCCACGCCGGCCAGGAGCAGCCCGACCCGGCGACCGACTCCCGCGCGGTGCCGATCTACCTGACCTCGTCCTACGTGTTCAAGGACGCCGCCACCGCCGCCGGCCGCTTCGGCCTGACCGAGCCCGGCAACATCTACTCCCGCCTGACCAACCCCACGGTCAGCGTGTTCGAGGAGCGCGTCGCGGCGCTCGAGGGCGGCGTCGGCTCGCTCGGCGTTGCCACCGGCTCGGCCGCCATCACCATCGCGGTGCAGAACATCGCCACGGCCGGCGACCACATCGTCTCCTCCACCAACCTCTACGGCGGCACCTTCAACCTGTTCGAGCATACGCTGGTTGAGCAGGGCCTTTCCACCACGTTCGTCAACCCCGCCGACCTGGAGGGCGTCGAGGCCGCCATCCAGGACAACACCAAGCTGCTCTACGCCGAAACGCTCGGCAACCCCAACTCCGACGTCCTCGACATCAAGGCCTGGGCCGACATCGCGCATCGCCACAACATCCCGCTGATCGTCGACGCCACTTTCTCCACCCCCTACCTGCTGCGCCCGATCGAGCACGGCGCCGACGTCGTGGTGCATTCCGCGACGAAGTTCATCGGCGGCCACGGCACGGCCATGGGCGGCGTGATCACCGACGCGGGCAAGTTCGACTGGGCCGCCAACGCCGACAAGTTCCCGGGCGTGGCCAAGCCCAACCCGAACTACCACGGCGTCGTGTTCACCGAGGCCGCGGGCGCTGCCGCCTACATCACGAAGGCTCGCGCCACGCTGCTGCGCGACCAGGGCGCCACGCTGTCCGCGTTCAACGCCTGGCTTCTGCTGCTCGGCCTAGAAACGCTGTCGCTGCGCGTCGACCGCCACGTCGAGAACGCTCTGAAGGTTGTCGACTTCCTGAACAACCACCCGCAGGTGGAATCGGTGAACCACCCCGCGCTGGCGACCGGCCGCGCCAAGGAGCTTTACGACGAGTACTACCCCAACGGCGCCGGCTCCATCTTCACCTTCGACGTGAAGGGCACCGCCGAAGACGCCCGCAAGTTCACCGAGTCGCTCAGCCTGTTCAGCCTGCTCGCAAACGTGGCCGACGTGAAGTCGCTGGTCATCCATCCGGCTTCCACCACGCACTCGCAGCTGACCGAGGACGAGCTTTTGGCCGCGGGCATCAAGCCGACCACCGTGCGCCTGTCCATCGGCACCGAGCACATCGACGACATCCTGGCCGACCTCGCCGCGGGCTTCGAGGCCATCAAGTAAAGGCCTGCATCGCCAACACCCACGAAGTTGATCGGGCCCCGTCGATTCAAAGTCGCCGGGGCCCGCGCTTCTCTTCTCCCCTGAGGCTTCACGAGGTGCGCGCTCGCCCAAGGTGTCGAATGCGGATACAATGGAGCGCATGAGAGAATCGACTTACATACGAATGACGTCCTCGCTGCATGCGAACCCGGCGCTTGAGCGGGCCGTATGCTTGGCGAATAAGCTGATCACCTATGCGATTTACCTTGCCTACCCGTGCCTTATCGCGTGGCTGTTCTTCTCGGGTGGATGGCCGGCGGCAATCATCAACGGCGACTGGTCGA
>CAVBAM010000364.1:0-2171 GCA_963593315.1 Candidatus Methanomethylophilaceae archaeon
ATGTGGAAGACGCACGAGCCGAAGTTCGCCAAGCTGCAGAAGAAGTACGGTACGGACATCCAGCGCTGGTTCCTGAACCGCCTTCCTGAGGCCGCCCCGGTGGCCGCTGCGGCCGGTGCCGAGGGTGCAGCTGTTGCGGTTGCCGCCGGTGTCGATGGTGCTGCTGGCGAAGAGAAGTCGTCCGGCGCCGCTTCGGGTTCCGCTCCGCATAAGAGCACCGCGAACAAGAAGAAGCGCAAGAAGGTGCAAGGTTAACAGCGCCCCAGAATGCAAGAAGGCCCTCACGGTTGAACTGCGAGGGCCTTCTTTTTTGGCGGTTATGCGTCCGGGAGTGCCTCCGGGTTGAATGGCGAGCTTTCGCTCGCGCCTACAGACAGCTTCCGTGGCCGAATCCGTCTGTCGCGGAATTTGTCTATTACGGAATATGTCTGTAGGGCCGAGCGAAAGCTCGGTCAAAAACGACCCGGAGGCACCCGCTGACGGATTCCGCGTTGGGCGAATGCCGTGGCGGGTGGAATCGCCTACACTTCGGCGATTACTTCCACTTCCACGAGGGCGCCCTTCGGGAGCTTCGCCACGCCCACGGCCGAGCGGGCCGGGCGCGCGTCGCCGAACGACTTCGCGTACTCGGCGTTGAACGCGGCGAAGTCGTTGATGTCGTCCAGGAAGCACGTGGCCTTCAGCACGTGGTCGAAATCGGTGCCGGCCTCGGCGAGGATGGCCGCCACGTTCTTCATGACCTGTTCCGTCTGCTCCTCGATGGTGGTGCCCACCAGCTCGCCGGTCGCCGGGTCAAGCGCGATCTGCCCGCTGGCGAACAGCAGGTTGCCCGACACGCGGCCCTGCACGTACGGCCCGATGGCTGCCGGCGCGTTCTTCGTTGCGATAACCTTCATTGGTGCCTTCCTTCCGGCCGTCTTCACCGGCGAAAACCCGGCTTCGACGTGCCCTCATTTGTTGCGCTGCTATGAACGTTCCTCATTTTAACGCGCGCCGGGCTATAGTGTTCATCGACATAAAAACCGCCGCTAACCGAAATGAGGGGATGACATGCTGACGCTCGAAGCGTTCGAAGAGGCCGCCGCCAAAGTCAAGGAAGTAACACTGGAGACGAAACTCATCGAAAGCCCGTACTTCAGCGAGATTAGCGGAAACCGCGTTTTCCTCAAGCCGGAAAACATGCAGCGTACCGGCGCGTACAAGGTGCGCGGCGCGTATTACAAGATCAGCACGCTCACCGACGAGGAGCGCTCGCGCGGGCTCATCACGTCGTCGGCCGGCAACCATGCGCAGGGCGTCGCGTATGCCGCGAAGCGCTACGGCGTGAAGGCGACCATCGTCATGCCCACCACCACGCCGCTCATCAAGGTGGAGCGCACGAAGGCCCTCGGCGCCGAGGTGGTTTTGCACGGCAACGTTTACGACGAAGCCTACGAGCACGCCGTGAAGCTGGCCGAGGAAAACGGCTACACGTTCATCCACCCGTTCAACGACCTGGGCGTCGCCACCGGCCAGGGCACCATCGCCATGGAAATCATCCAGGAGCTGCCGCTGGTCGATTACATCCTGGTGCCCATCGGCGGCGGCGGGCTTGCCACCGGCGTGTCCACGCTGGCCAAGCTGCTGAACCCGCACATCAAGGTCATCGGCGTGGAGCCCGAGGGCGCGGCCTGCATGAAGGCGTCCATCGAAGCGGGGCACGTGGTGAAGTTGCCGCACGCGAACACCATCGCCGACGGCACCGCGGTGCTCGAGCCCGGCGACAAGACCTTCCCGTATTTGCAGGAAAACCTCGACGACATCATCACCATCGACGACTCCGAGCTGGTCGTGGCGTTTCTGGACATGGTCGAAAGCCACAAGATGGTCGTCGAGAATTCCGGCCTGCTCACCGTGGCGGCGCTGCGTCATCTGGACTTCACGGGTAAGAAGGTGGTTTCCATCCTTTCCGGCGGCAACATGGACGTCATCACCATGTCGTCGGTGGTGCAGCACGGCCTTATCCAGCGCGATCGCATCTTCACGGTCAGCGTGCTTTTGCCCGACCGCCCTGGCGAGCTGGTGCGCGTGGCGCAGGTCATCGCCGAGAACAAGGGCAATGTCATTCGCCTGGAGCACAACCAGTTCGTCTCCACGAACCGCAACGCGGCGGTGGAGCTGCGCGTGACCAT
>CAVBAM010000365.1:0-2171 GCA_963593315.1 Candidatus Methanomethylophilaceae archaeon
AACGATGCCATGGTGGCCGCCCCGGCCGCCGGCGACGCCGCGGGTGACGCTTCGACTGGCGCCGCCCCCGCCGCCGCCCCGACCGCTTCCGACCAGGCCTAAAGGAGCCCTGCCATGGATTACCTTTCGAACTTCTTCGCCAGCTACGGTGCCCTGTTCGCGCAGGGCACGGCCGACACGTTGGTCATGACGCTCGTCTCGACGGTGTTCTCCTACATCATTGGGCTGCCCCTCGGCGTGCTGCTCGTCATCACCGCCGCCGACGGCCTGAAGCCCCATCGCGCACTCAACGCGGTGCTCGGCTGGATCGTCAACATCGGCCGCTCCATCCCGTTCATCATCCTGCTCGTGGCCATCATCCCGTTTACGCGTATGGTCGTGGGCACGTCGCTGGGCGTGCCGGGCGCCATCGTGCCGCTGACGGTGGCGGCCATTCCCTTTGTCGCCCGCATGGTCGAGCAGAGCCTGTCCGAAACCGACCCGGGACTGATCGAGGCGGCGCAGAGCTTCGGCGCGAACACCTGGCAGATCGTCGTGAAGGTGATGCTGCACGAGGGCCTGCCGAGCTTGGTGCGCGGCGCGTCGATCGCGGTCATCACGGTGTTCGGCTACACGGCCATGGCCGGCGCGGTGGGCGCGGGCGGCATCGGCGACATCGCCATCCGCTACGGCTACCAGCGCTACATGGGCGACGTCATGATCGCGTCCATCCTTTTGTGCATCGTGCTGGTGCAGGTGTTCCAGTCCATCGGCGACATCGTGGCGCGCAAGGTCGACAAGCGCGTCGCGCGGAAGTAGCGGCCCGGAAGTCGCTAGCTGGTCGACAGGCCTGCCCGGCCTCCGTCGGGCGGCGGCATTAAAATTCTCCGGCGCTTAAATGGTCGAAATGTCGCGAAGTGCGGCGGTCTTGATACGGGGGCCGTCGCACTTCGCGCTTCCTTGCGCAACCTGCGCTTTATATGTGGGTAATCCCTGCGCCTTGCGTATGAAACCATTCGGCAACATCGGTTACTATAATTCCGAAGTAAATGGTTGCAGCATGATCACGCAAGGAGGGTCGCCTCATGACTTCCAATCCGGAAGAGGACTTCGTTCTGAAGACCATAAAAAGCCGCGACGTCCATTTCGTCCGTTTCTGGTTCACCGACGTTTTGGGCCATATGAAGTCGTTCGCCGTCATCCCCAGCGAGCTTGACGACGCCTTCGCTGACGGCATGGGCTTCGACGGCAGCTGCATCGAGGGCTTCTGCCGCACCGAGGAATCCGACATGCTGGCGTTCCCCGACGCCTCCACGTTCCAGGTGCTGCCGTGGCGCCCCGAATCGAACGCCGTGGCCCGCATGTTCTGCTCCATCCGCACGCCCGACGGCCAGCCCTTCGAGGGCGACCCGCGCCACGTGCTCGCGCGCACGGTGGCAAAGGCCCAGGACATGGGCTACATCTTCAACGTCGGCCCGGAGCTGGAGTTCTACTATTTCAAGGACGCCGAATCGGGCGAGATTCTCGACCGCGGCGGCTACTTCGACCTGACCAGCCTCGACTACGCCTCCGACCTGCGCCGCGACACGGTGTTGACGCTGGAAAAGATGGGCATTCCCGTGGAATACTCGCACCACGAGAACGGCCCCTCGCAGCACGAGATCGACCTGCGCTTCACCGACGCGCTGTCCATGGCCGACGCCGTGATGACCTACAAGCTGGTGGTGAAGGAAATCGCCATGAAGCACGGCGTGTATGCGTCGTTTATGCCCAAGCCCATGGCCGATGCGCCGGGCAGCGGCATGCACGTGCATCAGAGCCTGTTCGACTTCGACGGTAACAACGTCTTCTTCGACCCCAACGACCCTTCCGGCTACAACCTTTCCGACACCGCCAAGCACTACCTGGCGGGCATTCTGAAGTACGCGCCGGAATTCTGCCTGATCACGAACCAGTACGTGAACTCCTACAAGCGCCTTTTGGCCGGCGGCGAGGCCCCCATCTATCTGTCGTGGGCCCGCGCGAACCGCAGCGCGCTCGTGCGCGTGCCGGGGTATCGCCCCAACCGCGAGGTGGCCTGCCGCCTGGAGCTGCGCAGCCCCGACCCGGGCGCGAACCCGTATTTGGCCTTCGCCGTCATGCTGGCCGCCGGCCTGGCGGGCATCGAGGAAGGCCTGGAGCCGCCCGCGCCC
>CAVBAM010000366.1:0-2171 GCA_963593315.1 Candidatus Methanomethylophilaceae archaeon
ACGTCATCGACCTGCTGAACGAATAAGCCGAAAGGACCGGGGGTCGCTCGACGGAACCTTGCTGCGGGCGACCCCTTTGCCGCTAGGCGCCGCTTTGCGGCGCGAGGTCGCTCTTGCGAACGACCCTACAAAACCTTCCAGCAAGCAACCATCATCCCGGGGTTTACCGTCGGAGCAAGGATTTACCGTTGCCATCAGGGTTTTGTCGGTGGTGCCAGGTTTTTCGTAGGCGCGTTCGCGAGAGCGCGCCTCCGGCGAAGCCGGAGTATCGAGCGGATTGCCTGTCGCAAGAGCTCAGGCGCTATTCGAACTCGTCCACGAAGTGCAGCAGCATTGCCGCGCTTGTCGGTGTAAGGCGTTCACCGGGAAGCTTCTTTTCGCAGATGGGAAGCCCACGGGAAATGATTGCGGCCGTAGCGGGCGCAGGGATGGCAAGCTTGCCGTGCGCGCAGTCGACGAAACCCTCGCCTGCCTGCACATGCGTCGCGACGATCCTCTTCGGATCGGCCGCTTCCACGGCCAGGCACACTATAAGCGTGTTGCGAATGCGCTCGCCCTCGCCGACTTCGTGGAAGTGCGTCTTTTCGACCGGCACACCATGGGCGACGGCCTCCGCTTCGGCGAGGATGGTATAGATGGCATGCATGTCGGCGCGCACGCGCTCGCTCACCGCCAGGGCATCGATGGTCGCACGCACGCGGGCGATATCGTGATGATGCTCAAGCGGGACGCCGGCCGCATCCGCCGCCGCCTCAAGGCGCTGCCGTTCTCCTTCGGGCAACTGCAGCAGCGTGTCCGAGAGAATCTGAGCGCGTGTGGCGTTTTCCGACATGTTCCAACGCAAGGTTTCCATTCCCCGCTCCTTTTCTTTTCCTTCGGCGGCTCGTGCGATGAGATGCGCCTGGAAGCCAGCCCCGAACCCATTGTCGATATTGACGACCGAAACGCCCGAGGCGCAGGAATTCAGCATGGCGAGCAGGGCTGCAAGCCCGCCGAAGCTGGCCCCGTAACCCACCGAGGTCGGCACGGCGATAACGGGGCAGGACGCCAAGCCCGCCACCACGCTCGCAAGCGCGCCCTCCATACCGGCGCAAGCCACGATGCACGAAGCGCCCGCAAGGTCTTCTGTATGGGAAAGCAAGCGGTGGATACCCGCCACGCCCACGTCGTACAGGCGCACGACACGCGTGCCGAGCGCCTCGGCGGTCAGCGCCGCCTCTTCGGCACAGTACAGATCCGACGTCCCCGCGCACGCCACGGCAACGTAGCCCGTACCGAGCGGATGGGGCATGCGGCCGTAGACGCCTATCCGGGCAAGCTCGTGATAGGCGAAGGGAACAGAGACAGAGGCCGCGGACTCGTCCGAATGCGCGGCCAAGGCCTCTTTTACCGCACAGGCCTTGGAAGCGTCGAGGCGCGTGACGAGCACGCATTCCTGCCCGGCCTCGGCCAAGGAGGCGCAAATGCGCGCGATCTGCTCGGCGGTCTTCCCGGCTCCATAGACGACCTCCCCCGCACCGGTGCGAGAGGCGCGCTGGGTGTCGACCTTAGCAAAACCGAGATCGTCGAAACCGCGCCGCGACAGACGCGCATGCGCATCCTCGACGCTTACCGCCCCTTTAGCAACCTGCGCGAGAAGATCGTCGAGTGAAGACATCCGACCACATCCTTTTCGAGAGAAATCGATTCCGTGACAGTAGACACCTTGGAGCAGGCTTCAAGTCAAGCGTCGTCATCCAAGAATCGCACGTCAGCGAGCTCCTAGGACCACCACACTTCTAGACTGTCAGAAAGTCTTTAATGCAAAGGAGCCCGACCAAATGATCGGGCTCCTTAAGGCTTCAGCTATTCAGCGTAGCATTTAGCACGTGCCGTTCCTGCGAAAGTAGCGGTAAGTTTAAGCCGATGTCGCCTTGTACTCAACCTTGACGGTAGAGTTTCGGTCAGCCGTGACGGTATAGGTAATGTATTTCTCGTCTTCTCCGACCAAAGTGGGCTGATCCTTATCGAAAAGCTTATTGCCCTTGGAATTGTAGCGATTAACGGTAACATCCTTCCCGTTAACCTTCTCTACCTTGAACGTAACCGTAGCCTTATCGTTGCTGGTGTCTTTGTTATCGACAAAAGAAGAGCCGTCTTGTTCAACTATTGAGCCCTCGCCAGCAGGGGTG
>CAVBAM010000367.1:0-2170 GCA_963593315.1 Candidatus Methanomethylophilaceae archaeon
TGCCCGGGGCCCGTGCGCACGCCGTTCTGGGAAAACGCCGATGCGGGGTCGATTGCGCTTGCGAAGATGACCGTCGAGGCTCCGCGCGTCGCCCGTGCTGCCGTACGCGCACTCGGTGCGAACAAGCCCCTGTGCTGCCCGGGATTGCTGGCGCGGGCCATCGTGACCGGAAGTCGTTTCGTTCCGCGTACTTGGGCAGCGAAGGCTGCGGCCGCGTTGCAGCGGAAATAACGAAGCGGGCCTGCCGGCCGGCATCCCAAAGGGTGCGCTGACCAGCAGGCCCGCTTTGCTGCAAGCTTGCGCTTTTACGCTAGGCGCGTTGCTTTCCGGTGAAGCTTTCCACGTCGATGCAGTAGATATCGCAGCGGGCGAGCGCCTGGTCGGTGAAGCCCGGCTCGGCGTTGGGCGCGAGGTGCTCCATGATGCGGGAAAGGCCGTAACGCTTCATGTCGGGACTTTGGATGCGGTGCACGGTTCCCGTGCCCATGATGGATCGGTAGGCATATGAGTAGGCGCACGCGAAGGTGCCGGTGATCACGCCATCCTGCACGTCCATTTCGATGGCGACGCGCGGCTGGCGAGCGAAGGCTTCCGCCTTGCGTCCGGCGGTGGCGGAGTGCACCCAAAGGGCCAGACGAGGTTCGTCGCTGCCTTCCTGCGGGTCTGCCCAGTCGTAGCCGAAGCTCATGGGAACGATGAAGGGGCCCTCCTCGTCGGCGAGGGCAATGCGCACCGTCGGGCACGCATCGACGATGGCGCGCAATTGCGCCGCGCTCTTGACCTCGCGGCCGGCAAGGCGCATGGGACGGCGGCTGGGAGCGTTTTCGGATTCTTCCATAACTTGACTTTCGTGTTCGGGGTTTTCGTTATGGTACGCCGCCGTGCGCGCCCTTGCCGCGTGACGGTGGGCGAAAACATGCATTCCGTATTCGCGCCCGCGTTGCGTTGTGCGGGGGATGCGGTGCGCAACATCCCGGCGGGCGGGGACGCGGGCGGTGCGGGCGGACGGCGTGCGCGGGCGAGCATCTAGGCGAGCCTTTGTCGCGCACTGCCTCCGTGCGTATCTCGTGGTAGGGCCGCCCGGCGGGTTATTTCCGCACGATGCTGTTTGGTAGAATGTGCGGACGTATGAAGGCGCGGCGCCCCTGTTCCAGGTTCGGTTGCCGTCCAAAAGAAAGGCAACAAAGCATGGCGGAGTTCATCTACCAAATGTATAAGGCGCGCAAGGCGCATGGCGACAAGGTCATTCTCGACGACGTGACGCTGTCGTTCTATCCGGGCGCGAAGATCGGCGTTGTGGGCCCGAACGGCATGGGCAAGTCGACGCTGCTGAAGATCATGGCGGGGCTCGAGGAAGTGAGCAACGGCGACGCGCGCCTGACCCCCGGCTATACCGTGGGCATCTTGCAGCAGGAGCCGCCGTTGGACGAGGAGAAGACGGTGCTCGAGAACATCGAGTTGGCGTTCGGCGAAGTGAAGGCGAAGATCGACCGCTTCAACGAGATCGGCGGGCTCATGGCCGAGCCCGATGCCGACTTCGATGCGCTCATGGACGAGATGGGCAAGTTACAGGACGCTATCGATGCCGCAAACGGCTGGGATTTGGACAGCCAGCTGTCGCAGGCCATGGACGCGCTGCAGTGCCCCGACCCGGACATGCCCGTGAACGTGCTTTCCGGCGGCGAGCGCAGGCGCGTAGCGCTGTGCCGTCTTTTGCTCGAGGCGCCCGATCTGCTGCTGCTTGACGAGCCGACGAACCACTTGGACGCCGAGTCGGTGCTGTGGCTGGAGCAGTTTCTGCATAAGTACCCCGGCGCCGTGCTGGCCGTCACGCACGATCGCTACTTCCTGGACAACGTCGCCGAGTGGATCTGCGAAGTGGACCGCGGCAGCCTCTATCCCTACAAGGGCAATTACTCCACGTACCTGGAGACGAAGGCCGCGCGCATGGCCGGCCAAAAGCAGCGTGACGAAAAGCTGCAGAAGCGTCTGGCCAGCGAGCTGGAGTGGGTACGCAGCTCCCCGAAGGCGCGTCAGGCGAAGAGCCGCGCGCGTCTGGATCGCTACGACCAGATGGCGGCCGAGGCTGCGCAGTCCAAGAAGCTCGACTTCACCGAGATTCAGATTCCCGCCGGCCCGCGTCTGGGCGCCGAGGTTCTGAAGGTGGAGC
>CAVBAM010000368.1:0-2160 GCA_963593315.1 Candidatus Methanomethylophilaceae archaeon
ATTTCGTAGGCGCGTTCGCGAGAGCGCGCTTCCGGCGAAGCCGGAATATCGGGCGCGAAGGACCTTGCTAGCGGGGTCCTTCGCGCCCATTAACCCCGCATCCTGCAAGGCCCGCACCTGCAAGGGCCCTGCAGGATGCTACCCGCGGGCGGCTTGTATGGCCTCCGCCAGCTTTTCGGCGTCGAGCGGTTTGGACACGTGCGAGTTCATGCCGGCCTGCGCGCTTAAGTCGCGATCGTCGGCGAAGGCGTTCGCGGTGACGGCGATGATCGGCACCGACTTGGCATCGGCGCGGTCGAGCAGGCGGATGGCGCGGGCGGCCTCATAGCCGTCCATAACGGGCATCATCACATCCATCAACACCACGTCGTAGTGCCCATTGGGCGACTTCTTGAAGCGCTCGAGCGCCTCCTGGCCGTTGCTGGCGACGTCCGCCGAAATGCCTTCCTGCTCAAGCATGAACAGGGTGATCTCGGTATTCAGGTCGTTGTCCTCGGCCAGGAGCACCTTCAAACCCGAAAGCGACGTGCTGCTCGCCGGTGCCTCCGCGCAGTCGTCGGCGCCCGCATTCGAATCCATCTTGAAGACGAGATCGACGGTGAACGTGCTGCCCGCGCCCTTGGCGCTTTCCAGTTCGATGGTGCCGCCCATTTGGTCGACGATCTGCTTGGAGATGGCCAACCCCAGGCCCGTTCCGCGGTACTGCGAGCGCGAGCTGGAGTCCTCCTGCGCGAACGCCTCGAAGGCGTGCTCCTGGAATTCCTCGCTCATGCCGATGCCGTTGTCTCGGCACACGAAACGAACGGTTACGCGGTCGTTTTCCGCTCCCAGCTCGCGGGCCTCGATGTGCACGGTGCCGCCGGCATGGTTGTACTTGATGGCGTTGCCGCCGAGGTTTTGCAGCACCTGGCGCACGTGCAGCGAGCTGCCCAGAACGCAGGGGTGCTTGATGTCGATCTTCGACGTCAGCTCGATGCCGGAATTGTCGGCCTGAATCTGCAGCACGTCGACGACCGACTGCGTCGCCCGCTTCAGGTTGAACGGCTTGTTCTCGAAGCGCATCTCGCCGCTTTCCAGCTTGTTCATGTCAAGGGCGCTGTTCACCAGCTCGAGCAAGAAGCTGGACGCCTCCCACATCTTGCCGCGGCATTCGGCCTGTTTGCCCATGTCGTCGGCATAGTGGTCGCCAATGGCAAGCATGCCGCGGATGCCGTTGATGGGTGTGCGCACGTCGTGGCTCATGCGGCGCAGGAAGTCCGTCTTGGCCGCGTTGGCTCGCTCGAGGCTTTCCGTGTACTCGCGCTCGCGGTGCAGCTTGGAGTTCTGCACGTTGGCGCGCACGACCAGCGTGGCGAGGACGATCATCACGTAAAGAATGACGCCGACGGCCAAAAGCGTGTTGCGCTGCGCCATCACCTGCGACTCGGGGAAGATTACGAATAAGTCGTATCCATTGGTGGTGGTGGACAGCCCGTAGCAGGGGTTTCCGTCGAAAGAGCCCTTCACAAGCCCGCCGGATGCGTGGTCGGTCGCGAGGTCGAGTTTCTCGTTAAAGGCGCTGCGCGAAAAGTCCGACACGCTCGACACGTTCGTGGCGAGCACCGCGTCCTCGTCCGCAACCACCACGGCGCCGTTCAAGCTGAAGACGTAGTTGTCGAACATGGCGCCGAACATGGCCTGCCCGCTGTTCACGTCTCCGCGTTCGACGTGCTTTACGGCAACGGCGATGCCGCCTTTAAGGGACGAAGAGCTGCATGCCGCGTAGTCGTAGTACTCGTCTTGCGCCTCTGTGCGCGAAAGGTAGCTCTTCGCCGGGTATTTGACCAGGTCGTCGAGACTGTCATTGTCCGCTATCGCTCCTGCGGCGGCATCGACGGCGGCTCCCTTACCGGCCGTGCGCACGACGTTGCCTTCGGCGTCGACCAGGAACACCGCGTCCAGGTTCATCTTGTCGAGGTATTGCTCGATGGCGGGGGAGTCGGCGTCATTGGTGAGATCGAAGCGTCCTTCCAGCTCTTCGAGCTTTTCCCACACGGCGGTGACGCTTTTGGTTTTCGAGCTGGAAATGTTCTCCTCGTTGCGCTGCACGCTTTGCCGCGCGAACGCGATGGTGTTCTGGGCAACCTCCGACGCCTCGTTCACGGCGCGATCGCTCAAAAC
>CAVBAM010000369.1:0-2148 GCA_963593315.1 Candidatus Methanomethylophilaceae archaeon
GAAGAAGGCCTTGCGGTTTCGCCGCAGGGCCTTCTTTCTGCTTGTGGGCGGCTCGTAGGCGTTCGCTCCCCAGCTGCGTGCCACCCACCCCTTGCTGAAACGCCGGGCAGGCGAAAACGGCTGAATGCGAATGCTGTATTGCTTTGGATCTGCTTTGAAAAAATAGCGCCCTTCCTTATTCCGTGTTTTAATGAAAGTCGTAATAAGGAGGTCGCTTATGGGGACATACGAAAAACAACAGTGGATTTCTACTGGCTTGGGACAATCGCGTCGCCAAAGGGCGAGTGGCTCGTATCTCTCGTATGTTCCAACGAAGCTTACGGAGCTCGACTTGTCGCTTGATGCCGACGTTGTTGGCGATGTCGCAAACGCTCAAGCGCGCATCGAGCTCCTTAATTCGACCGCACGTTTCGTCACCAACAGCGAAGGCGTCGCACGGCTGCTCCTTCGCGCAGAGGCCGTGTCGTCGTCATACATCGAAGGACTTACTGTTGGTCCGCGCCGTCTGCTTCGAGCTGAAGCGGCTATGAGTGGACTGGGTTCTGTCAAATCCGACGAAACGGCGGTGGCGATCATTGGAAACATCCACGCCCTGGAAGACGCCTTGAATGCGGCGTTGGAAGAAAAGGAAATCAGCGCCGCAACGATCCTTGGTGTTCATAAAAAACTGTGCGAGGGAACGCCTATCGAGCGGTTCGGGGGCGTTGTGCGTGATCGTCAAAACTGGGTGGGGGGTAGTTCCTACAACCCTCTTTCCGCCGATTACGTTCCTCCCGCGCCGCAGCACCTCGATGAACTGCTTGCCGACCTTGCCGCTTTCTGCAATGACGAGACCATTTCCCCCATCGAGCAAGCCGCAATCGCGCATGCTCAATTCGAGACGATTCACCCGTTCATCGATGGCAACGGAAGAACAGGGCGGGCCCTTATACATCTCATCCTGCGACGTAGGGGTACGGCGCCGCGATTCGTGCCGCCGATTTCCCTTGCCCTTGCCACGCATTCGACCGATTACATCGCTGGCCTCGTCGGTTTCAGGAGCGACGACGTGGCAAGGCAAAGCAGCGCCCGCGAAGGAATCAATGATTGGGTCTCGACATTTTCGGGATGCTGCATTCAGGCCTGTGAGGAAGCCGAGCGCTTCGAGCGTGCAGCAGAGGAAATAAAGACGCAATGGCTGAACGCAACTTCGAAGTATCGCCGGGAAGGCATTCTGGAAGATGTTGCCGCCTGTATCATCGGAATGCCGATATTCACGGTGAAATCACTGGTTGAGGCCACGGGTCGCTCTACTACGGCGGTCGGCTCGGCCGTTGACGCGCTTCAAGACGCCGGCTGCATACGGTTGACGGGTTCGGGACGCCGAAATCGCGTCTTCGAGGCGCCGGCCATTATCGATGAGTTCAACAAGCTTGAGCGTAGGCTCGCAAGCCCCGTTGGCGACACAAGCTGCGCTCCGCCCGCGCGGCCCGTTCCCGAAAACCTCGCAAAAGCCCGAAAGAGAAATCCGCAGTAAAGCACGCGCACGGGCAATTCTGCCGGCTGTGCTGGAATCCGGCTGCTCGCAATGCCGAAGGCGCCAACGGGCCTCACGAGTGGAGCCTCGAGAGTACCAACTGCTTTCCGCCGCCCGCGGCATCGCGGAGCTGCAGGGCTGAGTGGCTGGCGGGGCTGAGGGAGATATGCATCGACCCGGTGAGGGCTCCGCTGGCTTATGAGGGGTTCCGTTTGAAAGAGTACCTGCGCGACAAGGACGGTACCTGGGTGGACAAGATTCCGGATGGTAACGACCACTCGATCGACGCCGTTAGGTACGCGGTGATGGATGACGTGCTGCGGGGTTAGTGAGCGAGGGCGTAGGAGACGAAGGCTGGGTCGAGGGCTAGGTCGTAGTTCTCGACGTGGTAGATTTCCCGACCGCTCCATTGCCAGCCTCCGGCACAGTACCAGCCCCAGGAGCGGTCTTCGACAGGCTTGCCGGTGGTGGCATCGTTGAAATGACCGGCGGTTGCGCAGAAGAGCTCGCCGTTGGTGCGCATGAAGGCCAGGAGCTTGTGCTTCTCGGCCGGGGGAAGCGCTGTGCGGGGGAAGTCGGGATTATCGGCGTAGCTGAAATCCGCGGCGTTGCGCAGAGGGGCTTCTTCTTCG
>CAVBAM010000370.1:0-2138 GCA_963593315.1 Candidatus Methanomethylophilaceae archaeon
TCGTGTGGCTGTCGAAGCCGGCGGCGAACCTTATCAGGCGCCCGCCCAAACCGTCGGGGACTTCTTGGCGAAGCGCTGCGGAAATCCGAGCAAAACGGTAAAGCCCACCTATGCCCGCGGCGTCGCCTGGTGCGATCTGCGCGATTGCTTGCCGCCTTTCGTTGCCGATGCGATGGCGCGCGCCTTGCCCCTGCTCGACCGCCGCTTGCATGGCTTTGCCGATGCCGATGCGGTCATGACCGGCGTCGAAACGCGCAGTTCAAGCCCCGTGCGTATCGTGCGCGGTGCGGACTTGCAGGCGTTTGCGGCGCCCACGTCGGCGCCGGTTGCGCTCGATACTGCGCCCGCCGCCAACAGCGCCACGGCCAGCCCGCAAGGCGCCAGCGGCATCTATCCCTGTGGCGAGGGAGCGGGTTACGCCGGCGGCATCATGTCGGCGGCCTGCGACGGACTGCGCGTGGCCGACGCGCTGGTTGCGCAGCTTCTTTGCGGCTAGCCCCGCGCCCGCCCCGCGCGCCCATCGGTGCGTTATACTGCAGCCCAGCTAGAAGAAGACGTCCTGACCAGGGAAAGCCGGGTGCAAATCCCGCACGGAACCGCCACTGTGACCCGCGTTCGCCGCGGCCAGCCAGAACACCTGCCAGGAAGCGTGCAAGCGCAAGCGGCGTCATTCCGCGAACGCGCCCTCCTTCGGGAGGCTTATCTACGTAGTGAATACGCTGCAGCCATCCGCCTTGGGCGGCTTAGGCTCTCCGTCTCGGCACGATGCTGCGGCATCTTCGCTGTCTCTCTTCTGCAAGTTGGTTGCCTCGAGTGTTCGGGGCGCGTCGCACGCAGTGCGGCGTTTCGGCAAACGAAAGGAATGAAGACAGTGAAGGAAGGGAATTTGAAGGCGGCGCCCGCGCTTTCGCAGCGCGTCATCGCGGCCGTCATGGCCGTCGTGCTGTGCCTGGGGCTTGCCCCTCATGCGGCATGGGCCCAGGGCATCGACGCGTCCGCGTCGTCGGATCAGGCGGTGCAAAGCGTCGAATCGGGTCGCGTCACGCTCGCCATTTCCTACGACAAGGACGGCGATGGTACGTGCGAGCTGGTGCTGAACAGCTCTTACGCCTACGATGCGGGCGCGACGCTCGGCGATCTGCTCGCGGCTGCCAAGACGGCGGGCGATATCGCCGACTACTCGTTCTCCGACAGCGGCTGGGGTTCCTACATCAACATCATCACGCTCGCCGACGGCACCAGGCTTGCTCCGACTGCCGACTTCTCGAAGTATTGGGCGAGCTACAAGAACGGCACGTACGCCTCGGGTGCGACGGATTGCACCGAGGGCGATCTCCTCGACGGCGTTACCGCGTTCCAGTTCGAGTACTCCGGCTACCCCGTAGCTCCCGTTGCCTACGACTGGTCGAAGGCTCCCGAAGCCACTGTTGTTGACGGCGTCATCGCCGGCCGCAGCGGGCTTTCCACCGATGCGCAAACCCTGCTCACCAACCTGAACAAGCGCTTCGTCGCCGGTGGTAAGGACGCCGCCATCACCAACAGCACCTTCGCCGCCGCTATGGGCGCGCGGGCCTACGACACCGAGGCCGCTCTTGACGGCGAAGCCATCATCGCCGCCCTCAATGCCGCTGACAGCGCCGAAAAGCCGCTCGGTGCGGGCACCTTGGCGAAGTACATCACCGCGCTGACCGCCGCGGGCGTTGATTGCACGCGCGTCGCGGACGCATCCGGCTCCCGCCAGGACCTCATCGAGCAGATGGTGGCGCGCACGGACATCGATACGCTCGATGTGTACTCTGCCGTGGTCATGCTGCCCGTGTATTCCATGGGCTACGAGGGCATCGCGCTGAACGTGGTCACCTCCGACCAGCTTATCGACGTCATCCTGGCGAACCAGGCCGAAAACGGCCTGTTCGGCTTCACCGGCTGGGAGGATTCCCAGACCACGGCCCAGGCCATCCTCGCGCTGCTGCCGTACAAGATGAATAACGAAAAGGTTGCCGCGGCGATCGAGAAGGCCGAAGCAGCGCTGATCGGCATGCAGAATGCCGACGGTGGCTTCGCCTATACGGCCGGCTCCACCGATTCCAACCTCGACGCGACGGCCGATATCGTCACCACCTTGTGCGCTCTCGGCT
>CAVBAM010000371.1:0-2128 GCA_963593315.1 Candidatus Methanomethylophilaceae archaeon
TGGAGAACTCCTGCGTCGAGGAATAATGGTCAAACGTGCTCAGTCCCAGACCAGGGCCATGTTGTCCGGCCCGTTGTATTTCGATGCGCCCCAGAAAACGGACGTGTTGCCCACGCGCACGAACTCGCCGGCGTCTGCGGCCTGGTAAAGCGGGGAATAAAAGGCTTGGATCTCCTCGACGTCCTGCGCGTAGTCGCTGACGGTGTATTGGCAGGAGGCCAGCTGCAGCTTGGTTGCGTGAATCTCTTCCGCGCCGAAGACGACGACCATGCACAGGGCGCCGGCCCAAAGCGCCCGAGTGCCGCAAAGCCGCCGCGCACGCCTTTCCGATTGGCCTTCGCGTCGGGATCCGGCATGGGAGATGAGCGCGGCAAGCCCCGTGAAGGCGAGGAGCAGGGCCGTTTCAAGCCCCACGAGGCTGGACGAGGGCATCCACGAACCTCTTGAGGCGCGCCAAACAAGGGCCGACAGCAGGTAAAGGATGGCGACGGCGCCGCCGCCTGTCAAGGCGCTTTTGATGGGGTGGGGCGCCTTCGCCATTTTGGTCAGGCCCTCTGCGGCAATGAAGCAGATGACGAACAGGACGACGAAACCGTTGCGGTTGGTGTAGGAGCTTTCGGCGACGAACCCGCTCCAAACGGTGGCGAGGGGGGTGATTGCGACGGATGCGAGCATGGCGGCCGCAAGCACGCCGGCGCATGCGCGGCTGCGTTTGGAAATGGAGGGGTTTGCGAAAAAGAGGCCGAAACCGACGAGCGCCGCCGCCGAGACGACCAACGCGGGGCAGTTGGCCGTGGTGGTGATGCCCGGGGTGACGCCGATGCCGAACAGGTTCGGCGTTAACAGGGGATTGCGCGAAAGCACGTTGCCCGCAAGCAAGCTCGAAAGGCCGGCGCTCTCGCCTTTCCCCCCAAGCAGCGACAACGCGGTCGGGAGCAGGACGACGATTCCTGCGCCGACGGCGAGCCCGAGCGTGATCGCGAACTGCACGCAGGTGCTAAGACGCGCCCCCTTCAGGCGGGTGCGGCGGGCAAGCTCGTAAAAGAAGTACAGGACGCAGAAGAGGCAAACCATGTAGCCGGTGTACCAATTGAACAGAATGGAGGCCGTCGCCGCGACGAACAGGCCGGAGCAATTTCTGCGCTGAACGAGCCGCCATACGCCGAGCGCCGCGAGCGGCAGCATGTATACGCCGTCGAGCCACATGATGTTGGAGGCGTATCCGACGACGTAGGATGTGAGCGCGTAGGCGCAGGCGATAAGCGCAAGGGCGAGTTGATCCTGCGCCGGCGCGCCTGCCGCCTGCCGGCGCGCCTCGGTGGGGCTTTCGGCTTCCGGGGCAAGGAGCCTGCCGCGCAAAAACAGGAGGCAGGCGAGGGCGCACGTGGGGATCTTCAGCAGATACAGCACGCTGAACAGCGCCGGGACGTCATCGGGCGTGAAGAAGGGGGCTATTAGATTGAAGGGGCTGGAAAGATAGTAGGTGAACAAGCTGAACGTGCCCCCGCCAAGGCTGGCTGCGTTGCTGTAGAGAAGGTTCCCGCCTCCCCGCATCGTCTCGATGAGCCAGCCGAAGTAGTTCGCGTATTGCACGGGCATGTCGTAGAGCATGACCGACAGATCGCCGAACGGGTAGATCCCCAAAGACGCGAATGAGATGAGCAGCGCTGCAATGGTGAAGGCGATCACGCCGGCGTAGGAAAGCAGTGGGGACAAGACGATCCGGCGCCAAGCGGGCGGGGCGGGGCGGTTGCTCGGCCCCGTAGCGGTTTTAAGCGCCTGCGGGTGGGACGGCTGGCGCTTTTCGGTCGAGCCGTGTGCGTCGAATGCTTGTGCGTGCATGAAGGATAGTCCCCTCGGATCGCGAACGGTAGTGGTTGGGCGCGTGCAGCGACGCGTCGCCGCACGGCATGCGAACCCATGGTAATGCATTGTGGAATCGCGAGAATTCTCCTGAAGTGAGACACAATGGAAAAAGCAGGTTCAGCCTCATTGTTTTCCCAGTTGAAAGGGAATAACAACAAAAAAGTTCCACAGCTTGTGAAAATTTTCCTTGACGTGGGTCATCGGCCATTGTATTTTAGCAAATTGCAACTTTTTCGCAGTTTCGCGGATGCACCTGAAGGAG
>CAVBAM010000372.1:0-2121 GCA_963593315.1 Candidatus Methanomethylophilaceae archaeon
GCTCTTGCGAGCTGCGGGGCGCCGTTTTGTTTGCGTGCGTTTTGTTCGGCGGGCGAAGTTGCGGCCACCGAAGCTTCGCCTTAGTCCTGCTTGACCACCAGCACGTCGCAGCGGACGTTGCGGATGAGGTAAGTGGAGACGCTGCCCACGAACACGTACTTGATGTTGGACAGGCCGCGCTCGCCGCAGATGACCAGATCGGGATCGGTCGGCTCGATGAGCTGCTTGGACAGCGTGTCGGTGATGCGGCCGGCGCGCACCGCGAGCTGCACGGAGGGGATGTCGGGGTTGCTGCGCGCAGCCTCGAACAGGTCGGCCAGGTCGGCCTCGATGCGCGTCTTGCCCTCGTTGCACAAAAGCTCGAAATCGACGCCCGACGCCTCGTAGGGCACGGAGTCGATGACGTGGCCGAAGGTCAGCTCGGCGCCGTCGGCGGCGGCCAGAGCGATGGCGCGCTCCATAACGGCGCGCTGCGTGGAGGAACCGTCCAGCGCCGCGAAAATGCGCTTGTATCCGAATGCCATGGGAAACCCCTTTCTTCATGCACGGCTTGGGCCATGCGGTTCTTGGCGGGTGGGATGAAGTGCGCCAGGTTCGGCGGCGCCCGCTTTCTTCGACATTGTACCCCAACCGCCGCGTTGCGGCGCGTTTCGGCTTATTAACGAGGAGGGAAGTTGCAGAGGGGTTGAAGAAGGCTCGGGGCGAGCTCGCCCGTTACGCGCCCGCGCAGCCGCTTTCGTTCGGCGTATCCCGTCGGGAAACTTTATTTACTCAATCGCCTGCCCCCGGTTTGCTCTTGGCGAAGTGGTAAGGTTCCCCTCAATAGAAGAACGGCCGCGACCGGCATCGCTTGGGCGCGGCGAGATGCAAGGAGCACCCATGATCGACGATCGCATGTACAACCTGGGCAACGAGCCTTCCGCCATCCGCGAGCTGTTCGCGTACGGCATGAAGCGCAAGGCGGAAATCGGCGACGACAAGGTGTTCGACTACAGCATCGGCAACCCGAGCGTCCCGGCGCCGCAGAAGGTGGCCGACACCATCAACGAGGCCATGAAGCTCTCCCCGGTCGAGCTGCACGCGTATTCGCCGGCATCGGGCATCCCCGCGGTGCGTGCCGCCGTCGCGGATAGCATTGCGCGCCGCTACGGCATCCCGGCCAAGGCCGAGCACGTCTACATGACCGTGGGCGCGGCTGCTTCCATCGCCATCAGCCTGGGCGCCATCTCCTGCCCCGGCGACGAGGTGATCGTGCCTACGCCGTACTTCCCCGAGTACAAGGTGTGGATCGAGACCATGGGCTGCTCCATCGTGGAGGTGCCCACGCAGGTTCCCAGCTTCCAGCTTGACGTCGAGGCCATGGGTGCCGCGGTAACCGCTAAGACCGCCGCCGTCATCATCAATTCGCCGAACAATCCGGTCGGCGCGGTGTACACGCGCGAGAACCTGGAGGCGCTGGCCGCCATGCTGCGCGCCAAGGAAGAAGAGTTCGGCCACCCGATCTACCTGATCAGCGACGAGCCGTACCGCGAGATCGTCTACGGCGCCGAGGTCCCCTACGTGCCCACCATCTACCCGCGCACGCTCGTGTGCTATTCGTATTCGAAGGCGCTCAGCCTGCCGGGCGAGCGCGTCGGCTACATCTACGTGTCCGACACCATGGATGCCGAAGAGGCCGACCGCGTGTTCTTCGCCGTCGCCGGTGCGGGCCGTGCGCATGGCTACATTTGCGCGCCGGTGCTGTTCCAGCGCGTGGTCGCCGCCTGTGTCGACGAGCCTTCCGACGTTGCCGCCTATGCCGAGAACCGCCGTATCTTGACCGAGGGGCTTGACGCGCTCGGCTACGAGTACGTGCAGCCCGATGGCGCGTTCTACCTGTGGGTGCGCGCGCTCGAGCCCGATGCGCAGGCGTTCAGCGATCAGGCCAAGAAGCATGAGCTTCTGCTGGTGCCCTCCGACAGCTTCGGCGTGCCGGGCTGGGTGCGCCTGAGCTACTGCATCGCGAAGAAGACCATCGAGGACAGCATGCCCGCCTTCGCCGCCCTGAAGAAGGACTACGAATAGCACGCTTCCGGCGAAGCCGGAATATCGCGGGCGGGTTGTCTTTGCCGGCTCGCCCGC
>CAVBAM010000373.1:0-2106 GCA_963593315.1 Candidatus Methanomethylophilaceae archaeon
GGCAGGTGACGTTCGCTTCGAGGACGAGGCTGATATTTTCTGCAGCTTTAAGCTGGTCGTTGTAGACGGCCGTGGCCCGAAGCTTGTCGCGCCGATGGACGAGCACGACCTTGGAAGCGATGCGCGAGAGGTAGAGCGCATCGGCAACGGCGGTGTTGCCCCCGCCAACCACCACCACGCGCTTGCCGCGGAAGAAGCCGCCGTCGCACGTGGCGCAGTACGACACGCCGCGACCAACAAGCGTCTCCTCCCCGGTAAGCCCAAGCTTGCGGGCGCGGGCGCCCGTGGCGACGATGACGGCGCGCGCCCGATAGGAGCCAAACGGCGTGACGAGGGTTTTCACCTGCCCGTCAAACTCGACACCGGTGACCTCTTCGGAGACGATGCGCGCGCCGAACCGCTCGGCCTGCTCCTTCATGGACCAGGCGAGCTCGAAGCCGCCCGCACCGGCGGGAAAGCCCGGGTAGTTGTCCACGCGCTCGGTTTGCGCAAGCTGCCCACCGGCGGAGGCGCGTTCGAACACCACGACGGCAAGCCCAGCACGAGCGGCATAGAGCGCCGCGGCGAGCCCCGCCGGCCCCGCGCCGATCACGGCGACGTCGAGCACCTCGGCTTCGGCAGCTGAAACGACGGTCTTTACTTCAGTATTCGCATCCATGATGCACCGAACCTTTCGAAACGAAAC
Source organism: Candidatus Methanomethylophilaceae archaeon (assembly GCA_963593315.1). GTDB lineage: Bacteria > Actinomycetota > Coriobacteriia > Coriobacteriales > Eggerthellaceae > Senegalimassilia. The sequence goes on from CAVBAM010000373.1 coordinate 686, forward strand.
GCGGCACGAGAGCGCCGCGTCCGGAAATGGCAATCAAGCGGACCTGACCCTGGCGCACCGCCGCCTTTTGCCCGGCAAGCAGGCAAAAGCCCAAACCGCGACTACGTGTTACGCGCGAGCCTTTCGGGCCTGTGCCTTATGGCGGCGCCGCAGCAGCACGGCGGCGATGACGCACAGGCACAGCTGCAGGACCGTCGGCGAGAACCATACGCCGTCAACACCGAAGGCGGCGCTTAGGCAGAACACCACCACGCAGACGATGACCGCCTCGCTGACGACGAGGATATTCGAGGCGCGCGCGTCGTCAACGGCATAGAAGTACGAGGTCGTGGTGTGCGTAAAGCCGTAGAACACATAGCAAATGGAGAACACCGGCAACGCGAAGGCGATCACATCCGCTGCGGCGGCCGAGGCCCCGAAGAGCAGCGGGATGGCGTTTCGCAGGGCGAACATAAGCGCAAGTCCCACCGCCCCGAAGGTGATGGCCACCACGTAGTTCGTATTGCGCAGGCGCCGGACGGTGTCGGTATCCCCCGCTCCCCGATATACGCTGATGAGCGGTTGGCTTCCGTCGCCGACGCTTTGGATCATCACCTGCACGAAGAAGGCGACGTAGGCGATAGCGGCATAAGCGGCAAGCGCCGTCTCCCCGCCGTAGTGCGACAAGCTCACGTTGTTGACCACGGTGGAAACCTCGGGCAGCATCGTCAACCCGAACGGTGCCATGCCCAGCTTAAGGATATGCGCGGCAATCGGCGCCTTCGGAACGAGCGCGCGCACCGGGATGCGGTTAGCACGCCGCGCGAAGAAGACTGCAATGCCGGCGAAGGCCGCCACTTCCGCGATGACGGTAGCGGCCGCGCCGCCTTGCACGCCCCAGCCGAATTCCATGATGAACAGCCAGTCCAGGCCCACATTAACAAGCCCGGCAACCACCTGCACGAACATGGCGTAGGCAACCTGCCCCTTGTTGCGAATCAACGGCAGGCAGCCGGTGGTTACCAGCTGGAATGGCACGCCGAGCGCGATGACCTCGAGATAGAGAACCGCCTGACGAAGCGTCTCCCCCTGCCCGCCGAGCGCGCGGCAGGCCGGTTCTGCGGCAACGTTGTAGGCGACGGCGACGGGTATGGACACCGCGACGAGCAAAATAAGCGTAGTGCCGATGACCGCCTGTTCCGCAGCGACGTCTCCCCTGCCGCGACGGATGGACGAGATCACGCCGCCGCCCATGCCGATGCCCGTTCCCAGCGCGAGGATCAGGCATACGAGCGGGTAGGCGACGTTGATGCCCGCAAGACCCGCATCGCCCACCGCGTGCCCGACGAAGATGCCGTCAACGATGCTGTAGATGCCCGTCAGCGTAAACGTCACCATGGTGGGGATGACGTACTTGAGATAGCGGGGAATAAGCGAGAGCG
>CAVBAM010000374.1:0-2104 GCA_963593315.1 Candidatus Methanomethylophilaceae archaeon
CGCGAGCATTGAGAAGGGCGGCCTCGCTGGAATTGCGAGGCCGCCCTTTTGACGCCCCTCGTTCGTGGGACGCGCAAGCTTTCATCCCGCGAGGGTCGCCGCTGCGGTCGCAACGCGCCCGCGCCGAATAGCGATTATTCCCAAATGAGGTATAATAGCCCAGCATTGAAACGGTGCTGCCTGATTCGCATCCTCACGGCCCCTTTGTTTCGCTGCCGAATACACGTTCGCGTCTGGGGAGGTGCGCCGTTTATGAGTTCGCATTCGTCTGACAATGACCTGCGTCTGGTGGGCGCTATCAACGTGCTCGCCGAAGGTTTCGTCGCCATTTACAACGTTAACGTCAAAACAGGGGAGATGTCGGTGTACCGCTCCGCCCATTGGGAGGAGTCGGGGCTTGACGCAACAGCTGTACCGAACTGGGCGGACGCGGTCAGCAGTTTCGTGAACGGCCTGGTGCACCCGCAGGACCGCGCCCGCGTTCTTTCCGAGCTCGACCTGGGATATGCCTGCGAGCGCCTTGCAGCTGACCAGCGCTACGTGGTCCACTGCCGCGTGAGTTTCAAGGGCGATCACTACTACCGCATCGTGCTTGTGCGCGACGGGGAAGCCGACTTCTTCAAGAACATCATCGTGTCGGCCGCTTGCGAGGACGACGACATCAGCACGTCGCAAATTTACGAGAGCCAGATGCAGGCGCTGCTGGTGAAGGCTTCGGCGGGCATTTCGTACTACCATTTCGACCTTGAAGACGACCGCCTGCTTTCCTTCGGCGGCACCTCCCACATCCCGCTCGGCGCGAATGCGGAGGGGTGGCTTTCGGTCAACGAGGTCGTCGAGGCGATTTCCGGCTACATTCCCTTGGAGGGCGAGCGCGAATCGTTCCTGCGCGTCTTTTCCCACGACGAGCTTGCGCGGACCTATCGTGAAGGCGACATCGAGGATGTGCAGAAGGCGCACGTGGCGTGCGCCGACGGCATCGCGCGCATCTGTAAATACAAGGCTCGCCTGATCATGAACCCGCGCACGGCGCACTTAGAGGCGGTGCTGTACGCCCGCGACGTGACGAAATCGGTGACCTCGTATGACACGCAGGCCAGCATCGTGCAGAGCCTCAGCAGGTCGTATCGGGTCGTGCTGGCGGTCAACACGCACGAAGGCAGCGCCGCGGTGATCAAGGGGAACGATTTCCCGAGCGAATACCTTGACGACGACTTCCACCCCTACGATCGTCTGATGCGTCATTTCGCCGAAACGTTGGTGATGGAAGAGGACCGGCCCGCATTTTTGGAAGCAACGGCCCTTGAGCAGGTGATCGATCGGCTTTCCCGCAACGAGGAATACACGGGCAGCTTCCGCATCGCCGAGGGCGGAGGGGTTCGCTACAACCAGTTTAGGCTGTTCCGCAACGAGGAGTCGGGGCTGGTGGCCCTCGGCATCCTGGATATCGACGACGCCGTCGCCGCCGAGGCCGAGCATCGCGCGCGCTTGGAGGAAGCCCTTGACGGGGCGCGTGCGGCAAGCCGCGCGAAGTCGTCGTTCCTCGCATGCATGAGCCATGACATCCGCACACCCCTAAACGGCATCATCGGCCTTCTGCAAATCGACGAGCAGCACGCCGACGACGTTGCGCTGCTCGCGGAAAACCGTAAGAAGTCGAAAGTGGCGGCAAGCCATCTATTGTCCCTGGTCAACGATGTGCTCGATATGAGCAAAATCGAAGATGGCGGGCTTGTCGTCTCCCATGAGCCGATCGATTTGTACGAGCTGATGAGCGAGATTTCCGTTCTGGCCCGAATGCAGGCCTCCGATGCCCGTATCGACTATCGTTCGAACGTGAGCCCCGAGGCGTTTTCGCGCCGTTTCGTCTACGCGAGCCCGCTGCACTTGCGTCGCGTGTTCACGAACATCCTGGGGAACTGCACGAAATACAACAAGGAGCACGGGTCGGTGCGGGTCGAGGTGGAGGATCTCTCCGACATTTGCGCGCTCGACGGGGCCTGTTACCGGTGGACCATCGCCGACACGGGCATCGGCATGGCCCCGGAATTTCTAGAGCATATCTTCGAGCCGTTCAGCCAGGAAAAGATCGATGCCCGCAGCG
>CAVBAM010000375.1:0-2092 GCA_963593315.1 Candidatus Methanomethylophilaceae archaeon
GGCGACCTGCTCCCAGCGCGTGCCCGGCTTGCCATAGTTGCAGTACGGGTCGATGAGGTGCCCTGTACTCCCCGATCGTCTTCGATGCCGGAATTCGATTCTCCTTTTCTGACGTATCGTGTTATTCTCAGTTGACAATATCTGTGTTTTGCGGTCATGGAATGGATGGGAAGGGGAGCCAAATGGGAAAGGCTTCGAAAACGTCTGGTTTGTCAAAATTGGGAAAGCGTCGAATTGCACTAACGGCTTGTGCTCTTGTTTGTTGCTGCGCGATAGTGGCTGTGGTTTTCGGGCTCGTCCCCATGCAGCTCGGGTTGCATGAAGCCGGTTATTCGCTTCAAGCCGGGCAGCGGCTCGAGGGGGAGGATGTCGGCGTCGATGAGACTGCTCAAGGTGCGGTCGGCGAGGTTGGGGGCAGCCAGGAGTCTGATCTGCCCAAGCTGGGCGAAGGATCGAATACTTGGTCGCCGTCTAACTTCGGATCGCAGGAGGAGGCCGACTACTACGAGGGAAACTGGCATACTGATGGCGACCTTCGGAGCAAGTACAGCTTCAAGGAGGTGACCACGTCCTCCGGCTCCCAATATGCTGCAGGCGAGCTCAACGTGACGACCTCGAGCGAGCTGACCGATGACGAGGTACGCGCGATGGCAGAAGGTCTGGGCGGCACCGCGATCGATATATATCGTTCGGCCGTCATGAATGACCTGGCCGCAACATTCATTTTCCCTGACGACACCGACATGGATGAGATGGCTGAGCGGGCGGCCGCCCTCCCGGGCGTTATGTACGCATCTCCGAACTATTCATGCCGCGCGCTCGAGTCCCCCGAGGCCCTCGGGGGAACCATCGCCGATCCGCGAAAAGTGGGGCAGTCGTACCTCGTGAGCAGCCGGTTCGAGGACGCTTGGAAGGTGAGCAAGTGCCTCGGATCGGTGACGGTCGCCGTGCTCGATAGCGGTGTGGACTTCGATCACGAGGACCTGCTCGCGAACGTAGACAGCAACAGGGCCTGGGACGCGTTCACTCAGGGAGCGCTTGACTTCGATACGCCTGACTTCTGCGGGCATGGTACCGCGGTTTCTGGGGTCATAGCGGCTGAAGCGTTCAACGGGAAAGGAATTGCGGGGGCATCTTACGATGCGAAGATATTACCCGTTCGTACATTGGATGTGACGGGCGCAACCACGACGAATGTGATTTCGCAAGCATTCGATTACTTGTTTTCTCTTGACGAGACGCCAAGGGTCGTCAATATGAGTTTGGGTGGAAAAGAAAACGACCCGAGGCTCGAGGCTCGGGTCAAGCGCGCAATCTCCGAATTCGACATGGTGCTCATTGCCTCGGTCGGGAATGACTCTGCCTCCGGACATACGGACGACCCGCTCAGATACCCTGCCGCCTACGAGGGCGTTATTGGAGTCGGCGCTGTCGGTGCCGACGGCAAGGATAATTCTCGCTGCGAATTCTCGAACGTCAACGATTCGGTTGATATCTGCGCGGTCGGATTGGGCGTCCTGACGACAGTCGATCCGCAAAGCGTGTACGGCTCCCTCGACGGCGAGAGACGCAACTACGCCTATAGTTACAGCGGGATGACGTCGGGAGGGGTTCAGCGGCTCCTCATTGCTGGGACCTCGTTCGCGGCACCGCAGGTGTCGGCGGCTGCAGCGCTCGTCCTCGCGAAGGATTCTTCTATGGGGGGTGATCAAGTTGCCCAAAAGCTGTTTTCGACAGCGAAAGACCTCGGGGCGACGGGCCGGGATCGTTCGTACGGCTATGGTCTTCTCGACGCGGCATGTGCTTTGGGTGCAGACAGGCGGCCGTCGTCGCAATCGGGATCTGCTTCGTCAAGCGAGTCTTTCATCCCGACCGGTCCGGTCGCGACGGGGCAATATATCACGGGTGCAGCGACTCGGGACGCTTCCCCGATTCCCGAGATGCTGGGGCTCGCGTCGGTCGAGGAGTCGGGGTAGGTCAAGAGGTTTCCGGCGTGCGACGTTGGCGCGGGCATCGCGGCGCGTTGGCATCATCAAGCAAAAGTAGCGGGCCTGCAGGGGGAGTCTCCTTGCAGGCCCGTCGTCGTATCCGC
>CAVBAM010000376.1:0-2087 GCA_963593315.1 Candidatus Methanomethylophilaceae archaeon
ACCAGCTGGTGCGGCTGATCACGAAATAAAAGCCTTGGACAAGCGCTGGTGAATCCTGCCGGTCACAAACCGGCTCTTTCCCGGTTTGCGGCGTTCTCGCCGAATGACGATGACTTTGGTTCCTTATTGGTGCGCGTTGGTTCCGCAAACAGACAGCGCTGCCTGCTTCGCGGGCGCTTATGATACGGTGGTAGCGCTCGAATGAGGTGATTGAGCGGCCCCGCCGTCAAGTTCGCCCGTAATCAGGTTCGCCCCTAAGATGTCCGAGCGGCCTATGGTCGTCAATCCGAAAAGCGTCGAGGAGGGATCTCCCATGTCCGACAAACCGTATCGTGAAACTGTAAAAGACGCCTTGCACGACCCCGTGTGGTGGATACGGTTGCCTTCCGCCATCGCTGCCTTAATCTTCCTTTTGGTCAAACTGTTCGGTTTCGATACCGCGGTCGGCGATGTGGCTTTCAGCGTTTCAATGGTCTTGTTCGCCGTGACGTTCTTTCTCGAGGCCGTGCGTGGAAAGAATGTGGGGTCGGACAGGCCCATGGGCACCGTCGAACGCGTCGTTTCCGTAGTGGTCAGCGTTTTTGTCATGGTTGTCTTCTTCGCTGATCTGCTCCGTTCTCTCGGCATCGTCTCATGGTGAGGGGCGCATTAGTTTCACGACAAGATAAAGTTGCCAGGTTGCTGCGGCGGGGAGCGGAAAACCGGGTATTATGGGGCTGTTGAGCTATTCGCGGATAGCAGTCCCCCTGAAGAGAGGAATCATCATGGATACCGACTCCCTAGTCAACGAAATCATCGCTCAGGCGCAGGCAGACGGCACGTACGTCTCGAGCGGAGATGTGAGCGCCGTTCTCGCCGCGATGCTGGCGATGTGTGTGATCGGCGTCATCGCCTGGGTGCTCGCCATTGTCGGTCGTTGGAGGACCGTCAGCAAGATGGGCGGTCACGGCTGGTCGCAGCTCATCCCGGTTTACAGCGAGTGGGAAATGTCTTCGAAGGCGGGCTGCGCGCAGGCGCTGTGTATCGCGTTCATCGTGCTTGATGCCATCACGTATGTCCGCTGCGTTCCCGTTAACGATACCGTCGCGTATATTGCGAGCTTGTGCGCAATCGCCCTGTTCGTCATTCGCTGCATCGTGCTTCGCCAGGTCGCCCGCCGCTTCGGCAAGGGCGTCGGCTTCACCGTCGGCCTGGTCATCCTGCCCTACATCTTCTATCTGATCCTCGGCTGCGGCTCTGCGAAGGCCATCGAGGAGAACGCGGCTTAACGAGCCGCTTCCGCTGAAAGGTTGAAACGCTGACATGCAAAACCATGCCGAGGCGCAGCGCGTCGCCCATGAAGAGGTCGTCGAGTCGCTGAAAGTGCGCACGCGCCAGGGGACGCCGACCGAGAAGCTGGAAATCATCATGACGCGAGCCGGCCTTGACCGGTTGGCCGAGGCCACCGTTATGGTGATTGGCCTGGGCGGCGTGGGTTCGAACTGCGTCGAAGCGCTTGCGCGCGGCGGCATCGGGCATTTGGTGGTGATCGACCACGACGTGGTGAGCGAGAGCAACATCAACCGCCAGGCCATCGCGTACCACAGCACGCTCGGGCGCAAGAAGCACGACGTGGTGCGCGCCATGGTAGCCGACATCAATCCGGCCTGCGAGGTTGAGGCGCTCGATATGTTCCTGCGCGCCGACGATATCCCCGCGCTGCTGGATAAGTACCTCGGGCGGGTGGACATGGTGATCGACGCCATCGATTCGGTGTCCACCAAGCTCGCCATTGCCGCATACGCCGACCGCACGGGCATGCCGCTCATTTCCAGCATGGGCGGTGGGAACAAGCTGCATCCGGAGTGTATCCGCTTTGCCGACATTTCGAAGACGGTGAACTGCCCCTTGTCGCGCGTCATGCGCAAGGAATGCCGTAAGCGCGGTATTCGCAAGCTGCGCGTGCTGTATTCGTGCGAGGAGCCCGTGAAGCGCCCGCCCTTGGAAGGGGCGTCGCGCAAGGAGCGCACCAATCTGGGCACGGCGTCGTTCATGCCGCCCATTTTCGGCCAGATGATCGCCGGAAAGGTGTTGTGCGAGATAGCGCA
>CAVBAM010000377.1:0-2077 GCA_963593315.1 Candidatus Methanomethylophilaceae archaeon
CGTACACGCCCGGGGTGCTCACAACAGGCCGCGAAAGCTCGCGTGGCGCTTGGGAGCATACTCGGAACACCTCTTCGCTAAATTGCTCCACAAGCGCCGCATTGGCCCGTTGCGCCACCAAATCGCACAACATGGAATGTTCTTCCAGCCATTCGGCCGCTTGGATGTTCTGCTGAGCAATAGCGGAAAGCTGCTCGTACGACACGCCGCTTCGCTTCACCTTCGACACGAACGAAAGCATATCGCGTGTATAGTAGGCCACGCCGTTGCGTGAACCCGAAAGAAGCTGACGATACGAACGTTGCTGCAGCAGTTCGCCCATAATCTCCGTTTGGTGCAAACTGGTAACCAATTTGTCGGAAGTCGGGCGCGCGAATCGGTCGGGATACAGCGTTCGCACAGCGTTTGCGAACCCGTGAAACGTGCACACCTGAATGCCGTAAGCATCGCGTCCGACCAGGTCGATAAGGCGCCGCTGCATGGCTTCGGCACCAGCTTCGGTATACGTAAGGCACAGGATATTTCCCGGCGCAGCATCACGTTTTGCCAGGATGTTGGCTGCACGCAAGCTCAGCAGCTGCGTTTTACCTGTTCCCGGGCCCGCAATAACCAGCAACGGCCCGTCAAGGCATTCGACCGCTTGCCGCTGCTCAGAGTTCAAGCGTTCCATAGCTTCCTGCAAATGCTCGTTCACTGTTAGCGCCTTTCCTCTTCCACGTACATATCCTGCGTTCGCTTCAGCCAATCGCAAAACTCCTGACGCGCATGTTTAGGGGACGCGATTTTTGCCCAAGGCGTCAATTGCAACAGCCAGCCGAAAAACTGCGGCGACAACGGCGCCTTCACGTGCGCTTGCAACATGGCGCCTTCCTGGTTGAACACAAGCGCATCAAGACCGAATTTATCGATGATGGGATTCATCACGCGTTCGTCGAATTCCAGCACAATGTTTGCCATCTTCGCCGCATACACGCCAAAAGCGGGCGACACGTGTTCTTCGGCCTTGTACGTGGCAATGCGTACGTCTTTTGTGGAAAGCTCATCGGAAACCTGCACGTCAAGCATGCGATCAACACGGAAGGGGCTAAACGGCTGGTGGCCCGGAACATCGGCCCAACGGTCCATAAACGCAATCAAATAATAGAGCTCATCCGCGTATATCAAGCGTACCGGCGTGACCGTATGTGCTTCACCGTTATGGTTGAGGACTTTCTTCTTTGCGGCGTCGTAATGAAAGTATTTGAACGACACCTTACGCTTCGTGCGCATGGCCTGCTGGATAATATCGGCATTTGTAAGCGCTGCAGCGTTATGCATTTTTACGCGCCCGGGCACTTCGATGCGCCGATGCAGCAAGTCGCGCTGACTTTCGCTTGCAAGGCCTTGCAGCTTCTTGATAAGCCGGTCGGTGGTTCCCTCCGTCAGAAACGGCGTGCTTTGTACGGCATCCACCAGCATGATAAGCTCCTGCAGCTGAAACGGGCGACTGACCAGGTACCATTCCCTACCGCCGCGTTGTTCAATCGTCAACCCGAAATCTTTAAGCGCGCGAATGTCGCGATGGATGGTTTTGCGCTCGGCCTCCAAGCCGCAATCCGCCAACTCATCGATGATTTGCTGCGTGGTAAGCCCGCATTCTTCGTCAGTTTTCTCGAAGAACAGCTTCAGTACGTACAACATCCTAAGCTTTTGGTTCGGTTTATTTGCCATGCCAACCCTTTCCGCGCTAAGGGGTTTTAACTGCAATCATTTTGGCACGAATGGCAGCCCCGAACGCAAAGCGGCGCAGAAATTGACTTCTGCGCCGCTTTCGCTCGAAACGATACCTTACCACCTCTAATGCACGCTGCAGCTGAAGCAGGGGTCGTAGGCGCGCACGAGCTTTTCCACCGCGGCGCGCACTTCGTCGGCGCTGGCGCCGTCGGCCACCAGGGCCTCAGCGAGCACGCGCATGTCGGCTTCAAGATTTGCGCAGTTCAGCGCCGTGGGCGTGAGGATGGAGGCATGCGCCACCCTGCCCTGTTCGTCAAGGGCGAGCTCGTGGAACAAGCAGCCGCGCGGCGCCTCGGTGAAGCCC
>CAVBAM010000378.1:0-2074 GCA_963593315.1 Candidatus Methanomethylophilaceae archaeon
AGGGAAAGCGTCCATCATCCCAGACGAGAGGGGTATTTCATGAGCAAGTACGCAGGAACGCAGACCGAGAAGAACCTGCAGGCGGCATTCGCCGGCGAGTCCCAGGCCACCAACAAGTACACCTACTTCGCGTCCGTGGCGAAGAAGGAAGGCTACGAGCAGATCGCCGAGATTTTCCGCAAGACGTCCGCCAACGAGCAGTACCACGCGAAGATGTGGCTGCGCGAGCTGGGGGGCATCGGCTCGACCGTCGACAACCTCAACGCCGCTGCCGACGGCGAGAACTTCGAGTGGACCGACATGTACGACGAGTTCGCCAAGACCGCCGAGGAGGAGGGCTTCCCCGAGCTGGCCGAGAAGTTCCGCCAGGTGGGTGCCATCGAGAAGCACCACGAGGAGCGCTACCGCGCGCTGCTGAAGAACGTCGAGACCGCGCAGGTGTTCGAAAAGAGCGAGGTCAAGGTGTGGGAATGCCGCAACTGCGGGCACATTGTGGTGGGCACCAAGGCCCCCGACATCTGCCCCGTCTGCGCGCATCCGCAGGCCTACTTCGAGATCACGGCCGAGAATTTCTAGGCCGTTTCGAGTTGGCCTGTCGGCCGGATAGGTTCGCCTTGTCCCACTGCCGTTGGCGGCCTGGTCGATCTTGCGATCGGCGGAATCTTGTCGCGAGCGATACTCCCGCCGATAGGCGCCGCTTCGCGGCGCGTGGTCGCTCTTGCGAACGACCCTACGAACCCTGTCTCGGCATCAACGCTCCGCCCAGGCGTTTTGTGGGCGTCCTCGCGAGGGCATATGGGCATGGACGTAGGCGCGTTCGCGAGAGCGCGCCTCCGGCGAAGCCGGAGCATCGAGCGAGTCCACAATTCACCAAACGAGAAGAGAGACGATCACCCCTCTGCAAACCCCGGTTTAACAGAGCCTTAGGTCTATCGCGAAATGACGTAGTAGCCGGCTTCGCGGATGGCATCGCTGACCGCATCTTTGTCGAGCGGCTGCTTGGACAGCACGTGGGCGTTTTTGGCCTCGAGGTCCACGCGCGCCCATACGCCGTCGAAGGCGTTGAGCGTGTTTTCAACCGCTGACACGCACTTCGCGCAGGTCATCCCGCCAACGGGGATGTCCGTCGTATAGGGATAGTTCGCCTCGTCCTTGTCCGACACGTTGACGCGGCGCACCTTCTTCTTGCTCTTTCCACCGCAGCACGACCCGTCGCCCGAAAACGTGCGGATGGCGCGGCGCAGCGCGAACACCATGCACACGGCGATAACGACGCAGATTATCACGGTAGCAACCATGGACTCACCTTTCTTAGTTGCCTCTAACATTTGTCGGGATTGTAGCACGAAATACCCCAGGGGGGCATATTTTGCTTATGAAGCTGGCGGGGCCGTTTGCCGCCCAGATTGCCTTACTGCGCTTCCTCGGCGACTGCGATGTGCGGCTGGGGGGCGTCGGCCAGGTCGGCGACCGTCACGCCGTCGACGTAGCGCTCGATGACCTCGTCGAGTCCCGCCCAGAAACGCACGGTGGTGCACACGCTCGCGCGATGGCACGGCTCGGGGCCTTCAAGCGCGGCGCAGGTCACGGGCACGGTGGTTCCCTCGACCGCACGTAGAACGTCGCCGGCCAGAATGTCGTGCGGGTCGCGCGCCAGGCGGTACCCGCCGCCCTTGCCGCGCACCGCGCTCAACAAGCCCGCCGCTACCATGGGGCGCGCGATCTGCTCCAAATACTTCAGGGAAAGCTCCTCGTGCTCGGCAACCTCGCGCAGCGACACCTTCGCATCGGCGCCGGCCTGCGCAACGCACACGGCCAGCCGCAACGCGTAACGGCCCTTCGAAGAAATAAGCACGGCTCCCCCTTCATGCCGGCGCGGCGGCATCGGCAGGCATCGCAGCCCCGCCGTACGCCCCGCGCGTACACAATATCCTTATGGGCGAATAATCGAATTCTCCCCCAATAGCAGGCAAAACGCCCAAAAATCCGGAATGCTGCGAATTGTATCCCAAACGGTAGCGTTTTCGCTTGACATTTCTTTGCTTCCGGGTATCTTAATCCTATCAAACGGATA
>CAVBAM010000379.1:0-2063 GCA_963593315.1 Candidatus Methanomethylophilaceae archaeon
GTCGTTCGCAAGATCGACCAGGCCGCAGGAGATTCCGGGATGAGACCGCCAGTTCGCGTCTTTTAAATTAGCATACTTACGAGTATCATACTCATGAGTATTCTAACTGCAGACAGGGGTGAAGGTATGTTCGTTGGCCGCGAGAAAGAGTTGCGTCAGCTCAATCGCATGTATGCGAAGAGCGGTTTTCAGATGGCGGTGGTCTATGGTCGTCGTCGCGTGGGAAAAACAACGCTTATCGATGCGTTCGCCAAAGATAAGCCTACGTTGTATTTCACGGCGCAACAGCGCAGTTCGCTGCAAAACCTCGCACAATTCTCTCGCGTCGCCTACTCTTTTTTCGGCCTGCCGGAAGACGCGGGCGCGTTTCCCGATTGGCGAAGTGCTTTTTCCTATGTGGCGAATGCCGCGCATCAACGGGGCGACGAGCCGTTCCTTCTCGTCTTCGATGAATTTCCCTATGCGGCGGATACGGAGCCCTCGCTTCCGTCGATTCTTCAGATAGCCATTGATCATGAATTTGCCGACACGAATGTCCGCATGATTCTGTGCGGCAGCAATGAGGGATTCATGGAAAGCGAGGTGCTTGGGAGAAAAAGCCCTCTGTATGGCCGGCGAACCATGCAGATCAAGGTCAAGCCATTCGATTGTTTCGACTCGGCGCTCATGTTGCCAGGTCTTGCGCCGGAGCAGTGCGTCACGTATTACGCAACTTTCGGCGGTACGCCGTATTATTTGGCGCAAATAGATCGGGATGCAACATATGAGGAAAACGTTGCTGAGCTCATGTTCGACACGTCGGGCATTTTGTACGAGGAGCCCCTGATGCTTCTCCGACAGGAGATGCGTGAGCCCGCCTTGTACAATTCGATTCTCGATGCGATTGGCTCGGGGGAAACGAAGCCGAAGCGCATCGCCGAACGCGCCGGCGTGAATCCCTCGTCGTGCCCTAAATACCTGAAAACGCTTATTGATTTGGGGATTGTTAATCGAGAGGTTCCTTACGGCGAGAATCTGGAAACATCGCGTAAGGCTCTTTATTCTCTTGCCGACCCGTTTTTTGCGTATTGGTATGCATTCGTCAGCAAAAATGTTGGCGCGGTTGAAACCGGCGCGGGCCTTGCGGCAGCGCGCAAGGTGGCATTCGGACAGGCGCTTCAAACGTATGTTGGCAAACAGTTTGAAACCGTATGTCAGCAGTGGGTCATTCGCCGAAATTCAGTGGGGAAGCTGCCGTTTCTTGCGTCGTCGTTCGGACGTTGGTGGGGGACTGACCCGCGAGAGAGGGCCGAGACCGACATTGATTTGGTTGCGGCTGATAAAGAGTCGAGGTCGATTCTTCTGGGTGAGTGCAAATGGCGTAATTCGTTTGACGAATCGAAGGCGTTAGAGATGTTGGAGCATCGCGCAACGCTTATAAAGGGCTTTGAGCGTCGCTCGTATTGCCTCTTTACGAAGAACCCTGCGAACGAAGTCGTGCAGAAAAAGGCCGAATCCCGCCTCGACCTGGAGCTCGTGTCTGTAAAGGATATGTTCCCCGAGCGATAGATGGCGGGAGAGGCAATCGGGCGTTTTGTGCCAAAAAATTCGAATCGAGGGGCATTTTGAGGTGCTGAATGGTGCCGAGTCTAGTTGGCTTCCTTGCAGGTGAAACGTTCGTTACTGTATTTGCATCGAAGGTTACATTCCGTTACCTGAAATCAGCCTGGTTTGCGCATTTAGTTCCCCTCGATCTCGATTTTCTGGCAGATTTGGGCATTTTCCCGTGCGCGAGGCGGTTGGGCGAGGCGCCCGCCCGGCTCCTTCACCTAGGGAAGTGCTGACAAATTAGACCGCAACTCTCCAAAGGGGATCACCGATCGCCGTCTGTGTCCGCCAATTCTCGCAGCAGCGTTATTTCGGCTGCGTATCCGTTCAGCTCGTTGGGGGTTTCCAGTATGAACGGCAACTCGCGCAGTTGCGGGTGGCGCACGATGCGTGCGAACGCCTCGATGCCGATGAACCCCTCCCCGATGCGCTCGTGGCGGTCCTTGTGCGCTCCGCAGGGGTTCTTCGAATCGTTG
>CAVBAM010000380.1:0-2063 GCA_963593315.1 Candidatus Methanomethylophilaceae archaeon
CCACTCATCGAGCGGCAGCAGGTGGTCGATGGCGAAAACCACCGCGAACAGCGCGAGCGCGACGATGATGCGGTTTCGCCACTTTCTTTGCTTTTTGTTCATTACGGTTGTATCCTAACGTTTGTATAGATCACTTCGGTGAAGCGAGAGGTCCCGCGGCAACGGGGCCTTTCGTCGTTTCGGCAAGGTTGCCCCGGCCGTTCCCTAGCGGACGATGTCGCAATCGGGCTCGAACTTATGGGCGACTTTCTGCGCCTCTTCGACGATTTCCTCGAAGCGCGCGTCATCGGCGTCGATCATGAGCTTTTGCGTCATGAACGTCACCTTGGCGTCGACCACGCCGTCGATCTTCTTGATGCCGTCCTCGATTTTCTGCCCGCAGTTGGCGCAATCGAGTTCGTCGAGTTTGAACGTCTTCTTCATTTCCTTGTCCTTTCCGTTTGGGGGTGGGTGTCGAAAGCGGCTCGCGCCGTTATTCGCAGATGTGGGTCATGCCTTGGGCGAGCATGGTGTAGACGTGGTCGTCGGACAGCGAGTAGATGACCGATTTCCCGTCGCGTTGGAATTTCACCAGGTGGGCTTGCTTAAGCACGCGCAGCTGATGGCTCACGGCGCTTTGCGTGGCTCCGACGACCTCGGCGATTTGCCCGACGGAGAGGTCGGAGGCCATCAGGGAATAGAGGATTTTGATGCGCGTGGTGTCGGCGAACACCTTGAACAGGTCCGCCAAATCGTAGAGCAGTTCCTCGTCGGGGAGCTGCTCGAATTGCGCGCTGGTGGTTTCGCGATTGCAGCCGCAGGGACATGCCTCGACGCCCTCGCACGCGTCTTGCACGATGGTCTCGGCCGCGGTAACAATCGGGTGCTCCGGAGATTTCACGAGTGCTCCTTTCTCTATGCGTAAACATATGAGCAACTGTTCATAAGTATAGAAAGCGAATCTGCGCTGTCAACACCTTTTCGCCAGTTTTGGGCTACCATTCGGGTATATCCCCTATAGGTTTGCGTAAGGAAGGAACCGCCATGTCTTTTAAAGAGGTAAACCCAAGAAGCTTGGATGTGAACCCGTTTTCGAAGATCGGGCAGCAGTGGATGCTCGTCACTGCCGGCACCCCGGACTTCTACAATACGATGACTGCGAGCTGGGGCGGCGTCGGCGTGTTCTGGGGCATGGATGTGGCGACGTGCTATATCCGCCCGCAGCGCCGCACGAAGTTCTTCCTGGACAACAACGACACCTTCACGCTGAGCTTCGTCACCGAAGAGCATCGCGAGGCGTTGAAGCTGCTCGGCAGCGTTTCGGGCAACGACGACCCCGACAAGGTGGGCAAAACCGATGTCACGCCGTTTGCCGTCGATGACACCGTTGCCTTCGAGGAGTCCGATTTGGTGCTCGTCTGCCGCAAGCTGTATGTGCAGGACATGGTGCCACAGAGCATCGTCGTGAAGTCCAACGATGCGAAATGGTATCCGGACAAGGATTACCACACCATGTATATCGGCGAGATTCAGAAGTGCCTGGTGCGCGCATAGATGCAGGTTTTGCGTATGTTACTGCAATAGTAACATTTGATACCATCGCACGGGGTCGCCCGTGGTAGGCTTGCGACCCTGAAATTCGATAAGGTTCGCCGAGCAATGAAACAGGGGGTTTCATGAAAAGACGAGTTATTTCCATTGACGAAGAGCTATGCAACGGCTGCGGGCTGTGCGTGTCCGCTTGCCATGAAGGTGCCATTGGACTGGTAGGTGGCAAGGCGCGCCTGATGCGCGACGACTATTGCGACGGCCTGGGCGATTGCCTGCCGGCGTGTCCGACGGGCGCCATCACGTTCGTTGAGCGTGAGGCTGCCGCGTATGATGCCGCTGCGGTTGCGGCCGCGCAGGCTGCGAAGACGGCTGCGGCAGCGCCTGCGCCGCACGGTGGCGGATGCCCCGGTTCCCGCATGCGCGTGATCGAACCCGCCGGCGGATGCCCCGGCTCGCGCATGCAGGTGATCGGCAGCGAGCCGACGGCTGAGCCGGTCGCTGGCGACGCCCCGCGTCCTTCCGCCATCTCCTCT
>CAVBAM010000381.1:0-2063 GCA_963593315.1 Candidatus Methanomethylophilaceae archaeon
CACCATTTCCGACTGGGCCCGCGGGTCGGTCGCCTGGGCGAAGTCCAAGGGGATCATCAACGGATATGATGAGAACGGCGTTCGAGTCCTGAGGCCTTACGAGAAGATCGCCCGCGAGCGTGTGGCCGTCGTGCTAATGAACGCTTTCGAGAGCGGGGTTTTGAAGTAGGAGTTCGCTTTTCGAGTTTGGTTGGGCCGCATCCTTTGGGGTGCGGCCTTTTTCGTTTTGAGACGGTTTGAGGTCGTTCGTCCGGAAGTGCCTCCGGGTCGTTTTTGGGCGCACTTGCGTACGCCCCTACAGACATATTCCGTAACAGACAAATTCCGTGATGGTCGAATGCCGCGAGAGACGCAGGCGTCAAAACTGCCAAGAAATTCAGATCGAGGGGAAATCCGAAACCTCGAACAGCCAAAGCGGAGTCTCGACGGAATCAACCCAGAGCACTGACCAGGGGTTTTGCGAATCAGACAAGTTCCATCTAAAAGCGGACGATGCTCAACTGGGCAAAAACAGGCCAATCGAGGGCAAATTTTCCCCTCGATTGCAAATTCCTGTCATCTTTTCGCTTGTTGCCGTGCGCTGCCCACCGCAAGGGACGAACTGGCCCGCGTTGGCGTCGGCGCCTGCGCTTCCGCAAACGAAAAGGGCGCCCCTCGGCTCGAGGGGCGCCCTTTTTTGATCAGCTCCAAAAAGCTACGCGAGCCTCTTAGCAGTAGAACAGCAGGTCGTTGTAGGTGGGCACGGGCCACAGGTCGTGCGCGACGACGCACTCCATGTCGTCCACGCCGGCACGCAGGCGCTCCATCATCGGGATGATCTCGTGCGCGTACTTGTTTGCCTTCTCCTGCTCGTCAGCCAGCTCGCAGGCGGCCAGATGAGCCTCATGCAGCTCGGTCAGCGCGGTGTTGATCTCCTTGATGCCGGCGACGACCTTCGCCAGCAACTCGTCCTGCACCGAGGTGTCGATGCCGGCGGCGGCGGACTTCATCTCGTTGATCTCGTTGGCAACGAGCGTGGCGTACTTGTTGATGGCCGGCAGGTACGTGCGACGCACCATGCGCTTCATCGTGCGGACCTCGATGTTGAGCAGCTTGGTGTACTTCTCCAGCTTCACCTCGTAGCGGCTGCGCACCTCGGGCTCGGTCAGAATGCCGAACTCGTTGAACAGATCGATGCTCTTCTGCGCGACGTAGCACGGCAGCGCGTCGGCGGTGGTGCGGTTGTTGGCCAGGCCGCGGCGCTCGGCCTCGGCGGGCCACTCCTCGGAATAGCCGTTGCCGTTGAAGACGATGCGCTGGTGAGCCTTCAGCGTCTCCTTGATGTAGGCGATGGCGGCAGCCTCGAACTCCTCGCCCGACTTGCCCTCCATGGCGTCGGCGAAATCCTTGAGCGACTTGGCCATGGCGGTGTTGAGCACCATGTTGCAGTCGGACAGGTTCACGGCCGAACCGGGCATGCGGAACTCGAACTTGTTGCCGGTGAAGGCGAACGGAGAGGTGCGGTTGCGGTCGGTGTTGTCCTTCAGGAAGTTCGGCAGCACCGAAACACCCAGGTCGACGGCAACCTTTTCCGCAGAGGTGTACTCGTGGTCGTCGATGAGCGCGTCCACGATGGCGCCCAGCTCGTCGCCCAGGAAGATGGACACGATCGCCGGCGGGGCCTCGTTGGCGCCCAGGCGATGGTCGTTGCCGGCGGACGCGACGGTCATGCGCAGCAGCTCCTGGTAGTCGTCAACGGCCTGGATGACGCCGGTCAAAAACACCAGGAAGCGCAGGTTGTCCATCGGGGTCTCGCCGGGGTCGAGGAAGTTGGTCTTGCCGGCGGAAATGGACCAGTTGTTGTGCTTGCCGGAGCCGTTGATGCCCTCGAACGGCTTCTCATGCTGCAGGCACACCAGACCGTAGTGGGAAGCCATCAGGCGCATCTTCTCCATGGTGAGGAGGTTCTCGTCGATGGCGCGGTTGGCGTTGGTGAACAGCGGCGCCAGCTCGTGCTGGGCCGGGGCCACCTCGTTGTGCTTCGTCTTGGCGGAAACGCCCAGCTTCCACAGCTCGTCGTCAAG
>CAVBAM010000382.1:0-2060 GCA_963593315.1 Candidatus Methanomethylophilaceae archaeon
CGCTATACTTTTAACATGACAAAAATTGACGACATATACGACGCCGTGGATGACTTCGGGTTGATCACCTCCGCCGAGGCGGCCGAGCTCGGCATGTCCAGGGCCGAAATGGTCCAGCAGGAAAGGATGGGGAAGCTCGTTCGTGTCGCGCGCGGGGTATACCGAATGCCTGTCTGGCCGTTTCAGCCGCAGGCACCCTACGCCATCGCCGTGAAAGCTGCGGGCGAGAGTGCGTTTCTCTGCGGAGAATCGGTCATTGCATTGCTGGAGCTGGCACCGACAAATCCCGCGAAAATAAGGCTCGCGTCTCCAAAACGTTGCCGCCGCAAACTGGGCACCGGAGTCACTGTGGAGCAGATGGGCGGGGTGTCCCCGGTTTATCTGGAGGGGATCGCTTGCCAGCCACTGCCGGACGCCATCGTGGACGCGGCCAAAACCATGGGCGCAGCCCGGGCTGCAGAAGCTGCGAGAGCGGCGCTCACTCGAGGCTATATAACGAGTTACGAGGAAGAACGAATAAAAGAGGAGATCCACCAATGAAGAGGCCAAACAGTATGCGCCATCTTGACGACGCAATTCGCAGGCTTTGCTCCGGTTGGGAGGGGTTTTCGGGCGCGTGATCACGAGGGAAGCGTCCTCTCCAAAAGAGATGCTTCTGAACCGGCATGCGCAATGGACGTCCGACGCAAACAACATCCTTCGTCTTTCGCTTGACTACGAACGGGTGTTCGGGGTATAGTGCGAACAGGTATTCGCACGAACGTATGTCCGAAGGTGATGGGTCGTGGATATTGCAACGAAGCTTTCCATTCTTGCCGATGCGGCGAAATACGACGTTGCCTGCACTTCTTCGGGAATTTCACGTAAGTCGGCGAAGGGGCAGCTGGGCAACGCCATGGCCGCCGGATGCTGCCACAGCTTCACGCCCGACGGGCGCTGCATCACGCTGCTCAAGGTGCTGATGACCAACGTTTGCATCTACGACTGCGCCTACTGCGTGAACCGCTGCAGCAACGAGGTCGCGCGCGCGGCCTTCACTCCCGAAGAGCTGGCCGACCTCACCATCCAGTTCTACCGTCGCAACTACATCGAGGGGCTGTTCTTGAGCTCAGGGGTAATCGGCAGCCCCGACGCAACGTCGGAGTTGATGATTCGCACGTTGGAACTTCTACGCAACGAACACCGGTTTCGGGGCTACATCCACGCGAAGGCGGTGCCGGGCACTTCCCCAGAGCTGATTGACAAGCTGGGGCGCCTGGCCGACCGCATGAGCGTAAATCTGGAGCTGCCCAGCCAAAAAAGCCTGCAATTACTTTGCCCGCAGAAGGACAAGCAACGACTCATTGCGCCCATGCGGCAAATTCAGAACAACATGGCCCAGGACCGCGAAACGCGCAGCCTCACGCGGCGAAAAACGACCTATCTGCCTTCGACCCGGCCGGCTAACCGACAACGCGCTTACGTGCCTGCAGGTCAATCTACGCAGATGATCATCGGGGCAACCCCCGAGTCCGACTTTCAGATATTGAACCTTTCGCAAGCGCTGTATAAGTCGCTGGGATTGAAGCGTGTGTTCTTCAGCGCGTATCTGCCTGTTTCAAACGACGCACGCCTGCCACAGGGCGCAGCTGTGCAGCTAAACCGGGAACATCGGCTTTACCAGGCTGACTGGCTTTTGCGCTTCTATAAGTTCGATGTTTCGGAAATCATTGATGCTAGCAGCCCGAACTTAGATGCGGACTTGGACCCGAAAGCAAATTGGGCCATCAACCACTTGGATATGTTCCCCGTGGAAGTGAATACCGCCCCTTTGGAAACGCTTTTGCGCGTTCCGGGCATCGGGCCGCGCGGGGCGCGGCTTATCGTGCGTGCTAGGCGTACCAGCTGCCTGCGAGAAGCGGAGCTGCGCAAGCTGGGGATCGCCTACAAGCGGGCGCGATATTTCATTACGTGCAACGGGAAATACGCGGGGCTGGGAGTTGAATTTTCAACCGAGACGCTTCGCGCGCAGCTTGCGGCACCCATCGACGGCGGGGCGCACGGCGCACGGGCGGCGAAGG
>CAVBAM010000383.1:0-2057 GCA_963593315.1 Candidatus Methanomethylophilaceae archaeon
CGTCGCAGGCATCTGCGGTTTCTTCCTGCCCGTGCTGCTGTTCAGTATCGGGACGCCGAGCCTGTCCACCGGGGCCACGACGATTCTCGCCGCTTCCGAGCTGCCGGCCGGCCTGCTTGCGGCCATGATCATCCTTGACGAGCCGATCGGAGCCATTGAGTGGCTCGGCGTCGCGGTTATCCTGGCCGGTGTCTGCCTCTCCCAGCTGGAGTTCCTGCGGAAAAGTCAGGAACCGGTCACGGCATAGGTAAAAGGCGCGCAACAAATCTTCGACTTTGCGGCAAGTTTTAGCGATTTCAGCCCTTCCAAATTCCGGGCAACTGGGAAAACGCGATGGCCGAGTCGCGTAAACCGCTCAAAACGCAGCCCTTTGTCCCGAATTCTGCCGCAAAGTCGTCAATTAATTGCAGGTACCCCAGCCGAACGGCCCCTGCACGCCCGACGCCACATCGCGGCATGCGCTCGAATAGTCCCCCGTCACCTCAGACGCAGAAGTACCAAAATGTATCAGCCCAACCGAATGTTCCCTGCTCATCACCGAAAAGAGGTGTCAGTTTGCCTGACACCTCTTTTCTTTCCGCCCGCGTTCGGGGCATACTGCAGCCAGCAAGCAAGCACGTTCGAAGCGATAGAAAGGAATGCATCATGGCAGCAGTTTTCCCGAAGGGCTTCTTCTGGGGCGGCGCCACCGCCGCCAACCAGTTCGAGGGCGCCTGGAACGTCGACGGCCGCGGCCCCTCGGTCGACGACCACTTCATGGGCGGCTCCTACGAGAAGCCCCGCGAGATCACCCTCGACATCGACCCCGATAAGCTCTACCCCAACCACGACGGCATCGATTTCTACCACCACTACGAGGAGGACATCGCCCTCTTCGCCGAGATGGGCTTCAACATGTTCCGCATGTCCATCTCCTGGAGCCGCATCTTCCCGAACGGCGACGACGCCGAGCCCAATGAGGCCGGCCTCGCCTTCTACGACCGCGTCTTCGACTGCTGCAAGAAGCACGGCATCGAGCCGCTCGTGACCATGTCCCACTACGAGATGCCCTATCACCTCGTCGAGAAGTACAACGGCTGGGCCTCCCGCGAGCTCATCGGCTTCTTCGAGAACTACGCCAAGACCATCCTCGACCGCTACCACGACAAGGTGACCTACTGGCTGACCTTCAACGAGATCAACTGCGGCACCATGGACATGGGCAACCTCTTCGAGACCTCCATGATCCAGGGCTATGAGGGCCCGGCCTCCGGCGTCCACACCACCTTCCAGGCCCGCTACCAGGCGCTCCACCACCAGTTCGTGGCCTCCGGCCGCGCCATCCGCTACGCGCACGAGAACTACCCCGCGCTCAAGATGGGCAACATGGACTGCTTCATCCTGTCCTACGCCGCCACCTGCGACCCCGCCGACATCCTGCTTAACCAGCAGCAGATGCGCCAGATGAACTGGTACTGCTCCGATGTCCAGGCCCGCGGCGCCTACCCGTCCTACGCCAAGCGCTTCTGGCGCGAGCACGACATCGAGCTCGACATCCAGGACGGCGACCTCGCCGACATCGAGGCCGGCAAGATCGACTTCTACACCTTCAGCTACTACATGAGCAACGTCGTCGGCACCCACGACGTCGAGCAGGCGGCCGGCAACATGACCTTCGGCGGCAAGAACCCCTACCTTGACTCCACCGACTGGGGCTGGCAGATCGACCCCACCGGCCTGCGCTTCTCGCTCAACGAGATCTACGACCGCTACCAGCTGCCCCTCATGGTGGTCGAGAACGGCATGGGCGCCTACGACACCGTCGAGGAGGACGGCTCCATCCACGACCCCTACCGCATCGCCTACCTGCAGAGCCACATCAAGGCCATGGGCGAGGCCGTGGACGACGGCGTCGACCTCATCGCCTACACCTGGTGGGGCCCGATCGACCTCGTCTCCGCCGGCACCGGCGAGATGCGCAAGCGCTACGGCTTCATCTACGTCGACAAGCACGATGACGGCACCGGCACCCTCGAGCGCAAGAAGAAGGACTCCTTCTACGCCTACCAGAAGATCAT
>CAVBAM010000384.1:0-2040 GCA_963593315.1 Candidatus Methanomethylophilaceae archaeon
GCCATCTTCGAACCCGCGGCCGAAAGCCCCGCCGCAGCGGCAGCGAGGGCCTCGTCCCACGTGGCTTCGACAAGCTTACCGTCCTTGCGCACCATCGGGTGAGCAAGGCGCTCCTTCGATTCCGACAGGAGGGCAGCGCCCTGGCCGCGGCCGCACAGGCTTCCCGCAGCCGTTTTATGCCCGACGGCGCCCGAAGCGCGCCACAGCTTCCCGCCGCGCGTGAATGCCGTAAGGCCGCACGCGTTGACGCAACCACTGCAGATGCTGGCAACCTGCTTCGCCGCACCGGCTGATTTATCGATGGCCTCCCCGCTCGCGGAGCACCCGGAAAGCCCCAGACAACCCGCGGCCGCAGCCGAGGCGCCGGCAAGGGCCACGAAGCCGCGCCGCGTTACATTCTTTTCTGTCATGAATGCCTCCCTTTAGGCCTCGACGGCCGTGACGGTGCGCACAATGCCCTCGTCGATGATCTTCTGCGCGATGTCGGCCCAGTCGATGAACTTGATGGCTCCGTTGGGGCACTGCTCGGCGCAGCGGCCGCAGCTGATGCACTTGGTGGACACGCCGGTCTCCGCGTCGACGCGGGGCATGTTCCACGGGCAGGCCTGGGCACACATGCCGCAGCCGATGCAGCGGTTCGCATCAACAGTGCGCGCGCCGGTCTTCTCGTCGCCGGAAATGGCATGGACCGGGCAGTATTTGGCGCACTGGGGGTCGGCGCACTGCTTGCAGTGCTCAACCGTGAATTCGCACGCACCCTCCCCCTCGCCGAAGGATCCTTCGCCGGTGTCGGGACTCGAACCCCAGTTATAGTTGTCCCATACGCGCACGCGGGCAATATGCTGGCACACGCGGCCGTCGTTCTTGAGCGTGCACATCATCTCGCAGCGCTGGCAACCCGAGCAGCGGGCGCGGTCGGTCACGATCATCTTGGTGGGCGTGGTGCGCAGTTCCAACCTGCCGGCGGCAATGGACTCGCTCGTGATCCCCCACGTAGCCAGTACACCTCCCGCAGCCAGTCCGGCAACGCCGCAGCCGGCCATCGCGAATACCGTTCGGCGCGTGATCCGCTTGCGCGGCTTGCCCGAAGCGGCCCCCTCTTTATTCAGTTCGTCCATTCGGAACTCCTTAGATGCCTGTGCCGAAAAGCTTGCGCCCGTCTCGCAAGCACCCTCTCCCCGGCACGCTCGTCATACCTCCTTATTCCCCTCGCCGCATGACGTCGCAAAGTGCTTGAAACTATGGCACACGCGCCTGTCCGGCAAATCGCCCAACGCAGGGAATTTCCCGCAACGCGCCAAGAAAATCCCAGGTAGATGCAAATAACCTCTAATAGGCGATGCACGTAGGGGGCTTCGATGGCACACTTTTGCCCGTTCCTTCCCCTCGAGTGAGCGCAGGCGTCGCAACCTTGCATTCGAAACGAGGAGGAATCACATGCAAGACACCATCTCTTACGGGTGGACGGGCAAAATCCTGCGCGTGAACTTCACCACGGGGGCCATCACCACCATGTCCACCGAACCGTATAAGAAGTTCATCGGCGGCATGGGCCTTGCCAACGCCATCATCCACGACGAGGTTCCGGCAGGCACCGATCCGCTGTCCGAGGAGTCGAAGATCGTGTTCGCCGTCGGTCCCCTGACCGCTTCCGGCGTGCCGCTGGCGGGCCGCACCACCATCAGCTTCCTTTCCACGTATACCACCGACAACCTCATCGTCGACGCGCACTGCGGCGGCATGATCGGCGCGAAGATGAAGCTGGCGGGCTGGGACGCCATCATCGTCGAGGGCAAGTCCGACAAGCCGGTTTACCTGGACATCAAAAACGACCAAGTGCAAATCAAAGACGCCTCGCTGGTGTGGGGCATGGGCACGCGCGCGACCACCGAGGCGCTCAACCGCCTGGAGGGCACGTCGGCCTGCGTGGCCACCATCGGCCAAGCCGGAGAGAACCTGCTTCCCTATTCGTGCCTGATTAACGCACGCAACCACTCCGCCGGCGCGGGCGTGGGCGCCATCATGGGCTCGAAAAAGCTC
>CAVBAM010000385.1:0-2036 GCA_963593315.1 Candidatus Methanomethylophilaceae archaeon
CCCCAAATCGAGACGGAAATCCTCGGCAACGATCGACGTCTTACCCCTAATCGCGAGCAGGCATTCGCAGTGCGGAACCGATATTTGGCGATCGAGTTGATGCGTGAACCAGCGCTCGTTTGCGGCATTGTTCATGCACTAGGCGCGAGCTCACTCGTTATCAACGCGCATCGACTTGCGGCAATACGTCCAGCTCAATTCGCTGCGCAGCGCGGCGCGAGAGCTATTCACCCTAAATCCTACGACACGCTCACCCATTTCAAGAACCTTCGTGCATGCGAAAAGTGTCTCGATTGTGTATTTGAAATACACAAAATAAAACAAATCCGTGTATTTCAAATACACGATTTTATATAATAACATGTATTCAAAGTACACGATTTTGCGGAGGGCACAGTGAAGCGGGCCATTGAAACACTCATCGAAACTTGGGCATTGCAAGACAGCAGTCGGCCGCTGTTAATCCGAGGAGCGCGACGCGTTGGCAAAACGTACGTCGCTGAAGCGGTCGGAAGACAAATTGCCGGCACTGCTTTCGTGAAACTGGATTTTCAAACCGATCTCGAACTTATAGAACCCCTGTTCAGCGGACCCACCGACGACGTAGACGGTATCATGTCGCGCATCGCCGACTACAAACGCGTCGCACTGACAAAAGACTCCGCTTTCGTCTTGTTCGATGAGGTGCAACTATGCGAACGAGCGCTCAACTCCCTGCGATTCTTTTCCGGGTCGGGATGGCGCATTTGCGCAACAGGCAGTCAGCTAGGCGTTGCAACGCGTAAACGCAAGCTTCCCTTCCCCAGCGGGGTTCGACAAGAAACCATGCACCCGATGACGTTCGAAGAGTTTCTTTGGGCGCTTGGCGAAGAGCACATGGCCGAAGCAATTCGCGCCCATTCTCAAACGCTTGAACCCTATGCATCCCATCGCGAAGCAACGCGCCTTTTTCGCCTGTACCAAGTAATCGGAGGGATGCCGGCCGCCGTTTCCACATATTTGCAGCACCGGTCAATCGACGATGCTCGCATTGAACAACGCGAAATAGACCAAACATACACCGCGGATATGACCGATCCAGATAACGGCATTAGCGGCGTAGCGGCACGCAAGGTATGGAAATCCATTCCGGCTCAACTGCTAAGATCGTCCACGAAAAAATTCAAGTACTCGGAAGTGGAACGAGGCGGACGGCGCGCAAAACTCATGGAGCCCCTCGATTGGCTTGAAGGTGCCGGGGTGATTTCCATAAACGCGATGACCGAAAGCACCGCAGCCCCTCTTGTCCCCTTCGACGAAGACGAAGGCAGCTTCTTCAAGGTGTATCTAGCAGACACGGGGCTGATGTTCTACAAACTTGGGGTCAACCCCCGCCTTTGGCTTGAAGCCGAGGAGCTTGGAGTGACCGTCGCATCTTCCGACTTCAGGGGCGCGCTAGCGGAGAACTTCACGGCCCAGGCGCTTACGTCCAACAACCTTCAAACCTATTACTGGACGCCCCCGACATCCTGGAATACAACAGGCGAGCTGGACTTCCTCCTTCAAACCGACCGCATGGAAATTGTCCCCGTGGAGGTGAAATCCGCACGCAACGTTCGGGCGAAAACGCTGGCTTCGTTCATGGAGAAAGCAGGCTGCCCTTATGCATACGTCTTGTCGGAAAACGATTTTTCGCGCAGCGAAACCGAAGCAGGCAACGAGCTGCGGCATCTGCCCCTTTACGCTGCACATTGCCTAGGCGAAGGCTTTCTGCGCACCGGGTTTTAGCCGGCTCGAAGCCAACACCATAACCGCCTGGCCGGCGCCGAGCCGAGATTGTGGACACCTCCATCATGCCGCCCCAGGGCGGTGACCGCTATATCTGCGAGCCCTAACCGCGCAGTGCATCGACGCAGGCGCGGATGCCGGGCTCGTTCAAGAGAGCCCTTATCGTGGACGCGAACTCCGCGGGCGCTTTGCCGCGCAGCGACGCGGCGAGCCTGCCCGCCAAAACGTGAGCATGAGGTCGCCAGGGTCGCGCCCGCACATTCGCGCCC
>CAVBAM010000386.1:0-2027 GCA_963593315.1 Candidatus Methanomethylophilaceae archaeon
GAACGCGGCGACAATTCCGTAGCGCTGACCTGCGTCTTTCGTGTCGGCGCTACGAACGAAGGGTTTTTTGTCGGGTTGCGGCATGCGCGTCTACCGCTTGGCCCACGCGGCCAGGATCTCGTCCTCGAGGGCCTCCATCACGCGGGCGTCCTCCTCGACGATGTGGTCGTAGCCGCACAGGTGCAACAGGCCGTGCACGAACAGCAGGCTCACTTCCTGTTCGAACGTGGTGCCGAATTCGCGCGTCTGGCGCTCGGCCACGTCGGGCGCGATAACGACGTCGCCCAGCTCATAGACCGCGTCCTCGCCTTCCCACACGGCGTCGGAAAGCTCGTCGTCCACGCCATCGCACTCGAAGGACAGCACGTCGGTGGGGCCGACCTTGCCGCGATACTCCTCATTGAGGCGCGCAATTTCCTCGTCGGTGACGAAAGACAGCGACACCTCGGTGTTCTCGGGCTTTTCGCGATGACGCAACGTGAACAGGGCCAGCTCCTCAAGCGGCATGTCCTTGAGATCGTCTTCGCGGTAGTCGTAATTAATCTGGACGTCCATCTGCGTCCTTCCTCCTTGCTGGCTTTTGCGCCTTGTCGTATGCGGCCACGATGGCCGCCACCAGGGAATGGCGCACGACGTCCTTCCCCGAAAACTCGCAGA
The DNA here is from genome assembly GCA_963593315.1 of Candidatus Methanomethylophilaceae archaeon. Taxonomy (GTDB): domain Bacteria; phylum Actinomycetota; class Coriobacteriia; order Coriobacteriales; family Eggerthellaceae; genus Senegalimassilia. The sequence goes on from CAVBAM010000386.1 coordinate 658, forward strand.
ATTCAATCCCCTTCACGCCGTCCAGGATGTCCTGCACGCCTTTAAGGCCCGAAACGCCGTGCGGCAGGTCGAGCTGCGTGATGTCGCCGGTGACGACCATCTTCGATCCGAAACCCAAACGCGTCAGGAACATCTTCATCTGCTCGGGCGTGGTGTTCTGCGCCTCGTCCAGGATGATGAAGCTGTCGTTGAGCGTGCGCCCGCGCATGAACGCCAGCGGGGCGATTTCGATGACGTTGCTCTCGATGAGCTGCTGGGCGCGTTCCATGTCGGTCATGTCGAACAGCGCGTCGTACAGCGGGCGGATATAGGGGTCCACCTTTTCGGTGAGGGAACCGGGCAGAAAGCCCAGGCTCTCCCCCGCTTCCACCACCGGGCGCGTGAGAATGATGCGGCCGACTTCCTTGCGCTTGAGCGCGGCGACGGCCATGGCCATGGCAAGGTAGGTCTTGCCCGTGCCGGCGGGACCGATGCCGAAAGTGACGGTGTTGGCGCGAATGGCGTCGACGTAACGCTTCTGACCGGCGGTTTTGGGACGAATGGCGCGGCCGCGGTAGGTGAGCAGGATGTCTTCGCGCAACGCCGTGGGAGAAAATTCCGCGGTGCGTAAAAGGTCGATGGCACGGGTGAGGAATGCCGAATCGGGGACGTCGCCGGCTTCCACGTGCTTGATGAGCTCGGTGAACAGCGCCGCGAGCGACTGCACCTCGATGGGGTCGCCCTCCAAGATAATGGAATCGCCGCGCACGGTGATGCGCGCGGCGAAGGTTTCTTCGATTTGATGGAGCAGGCAATCGCCCGGCCCCACCACCAGCGCCATGTTCACGGACTGCGGCGCCGTCAAGGTGATATGCGTGGAATCTGTCATGCGGCAAAGTATAGCACGCACCAGGCGGCGGCCGCCCCTACAGGCGAACCTCCACCAGGCTGCCAGGTTTCGCACCTGACCAGGCGGGGTCGGGGGTTGCCGCCTGCGCGGACGCGGCGGACTCGCCGGCGATCGGCGGCGTAGCAGGCGCGGCGGCAGACGGCGACGTGGCGAACGAGGCAGCCAGCGACTCGCCGGCATACGACGCGGGCAACTCGTAGTAGCTTTCCGTCATGGCCACACCGCTCTCCTCGACAAGCGCCAGCTCGACCGTACCGCTTCTGCGGGCGAAATCGGCCGCTCGTAGCTCATCGGCAAGCGCGCGCAGATGTGCCGCTCGCTCGGCGCGCACCTCGGGCGCAACCTGGTCGGTGCGCTCAGCGGCGGGAGTGCCGCGACGCGGCGAGTACGGGAACACGTGGATCTTCGTGAAACGGCATGCGCGCGCAAGCTCAAGCGTTTCGGCAAACTCGTCGTCGCTCTCGCCGGGAAAACCACAGAT
>CAVBAM010000387.1:0-2022 GCA_963593315.1 Candidatus Methanomethylophilaceae archaeon
GAAGGCGCGCTCAAGCTCAAGGAGATCAGCTACCTGCACGCGGAAAGCTACGCCGCCGGCGAGATGAAGCACGGGCCCATCGCGCTGATCGACGAGGGCTTCCCGGTCATCGCCGTGGCGACGAAGAGCCCGGTCTACGACAAGCTGGTGTCCAACCTGCAGGAGAGCAAGGCGCGCGGCGCCATGATCGTGGCCATCGCCACCGAGGGCGACGAGGAGATTTGCAAGCACGCCGACCACGTCATCTACATCCCGAAGGTGCGCGACGCGTTTTCGGCCATCACGGCCAGCGTGCCGCTGCAGATGCTGGCGCGCGCCATTGCCGTGGCGCGCGGCTGCGACGTCGATCAGCCCCGCAACCTGGCGAAAAGCGTGACGGTCGAATAGCGCTTCCTGGGCAATCGTCTCTGGGCTTGGGGGTTTGCAATGAAAAGGCCTCCCCATTTTGGTTCTCGGGAACCGAACGGGGAGGCCTTTTTCTTGGGTATTGGCTGTTTGTTGCGAGTCGTTTTGGAATACTGAGGTTTCCCGGTTTGGCGGCCTACAAGTACCCGGCGCCCTTGAGCACGTCGAGGATGTTGCGGCCCTCGGTGGTGCCCTCGATGATGCGGCGCGCCCGCACGGCGTCGCCGACGTTGACCACCGGCGTACCCTTCGGCAGCGCGCCCTCGATGGCGGTGAGCTGCGGGCTTGCCGACTTCATGCCAATGCATACGAAGCCGTAGTCGAAGGGCAGTTCCTCGCAGGCGCCGTCGGGATTCTTCACCACAAAGGAATGCTCGTTCACGCAGGTGAGCGCCGTGGACGGGCGCAGCGTGACGTCGCAGGTGTCGAAAATCTTGCGCATGCGGGCCATCGTGACCAGGTCGATGCCGGTTCCGATAGTCGGCGCCATTTCGATGACCTGCACTTTCGCCCCGCGTTCGGCCACGAATTCCACCACATCGAGGCCCACCGCGCCGCCGCCGATGACGACGCAATTCTGGCCCGCCATGTCCTGGGGGTAGTCGTCCACGTGATCCATCACCCAGGCGATCGAATGCACGCGCCCGTAGGGGCGGTCGATCCACGTGCGCAGGCCCTCGATGGGCGGCAGCAGCGGCTCGGAGCCGGTGGCGTTGACCACCACGTCGGGCTTGAAGCTCATGACCAGTTCGGGCGTGGCCTCCATGCCGGAAAGCAGGAACACGTTCTGCAGCCTCTCGGCGCGTTGCACCTGGTAGTCGACGAAATCCTGGATGCGGAACTTGTCGGGCAGCAGCGCGATGCGCCGTCCCAAGCCGCCGAATTCGCGCTGCTTCTCGATCACGTGCACCGTGCAGCCCACTTCGGCAGCCGTGCAAGCGGCCTCAAGCCCGGCCGTGCCGCCGCCTATGACCACGACGTTGCAGGGTTTGGTCACGTGCTGCTTGCGGTAGGTTTCCCAGGTGTCCACCTGCGGGTTCACCGTGCAGCGGATGGGGCGGTTCAGCTGGATGCGGTGGCTGGTGCAGCCGACGTTGCAGCTGATGCATTTGCGCAGCTCGTCCTCGCGGCCCTCGGCCACCTTGCGCGCCCAGCACGGCTCGGCGATCAGCCCGCGGCCCATGCCCACGAAGTCGGCGTCGCCGCGCGCGAGGATTTCCTCTGCCACCTTCGGGTCGCGGATGTTGCCGGTGGTGATGGTGGGTTTGCCGAAGCGTTCGCGCACCGCGCGCGACAGGAACGCGCGCCAGCCGTCGGGCAGGCGGCAGGAGTCGATTTGGTAGTCGATGGTGTCGTTTAGCCCGCACGACACGTCGACGATGTCGATCTGCTCGATCAGGTATTCCAGCAGCTCAAGTGAGTCGTCGAGCGTGTTGCCGCCGGGTACGCGCTCGTCGGCGGACAGGCGGAAGATGACGGGGAAGTCCTCGCCGACCTGCTCGCGCACGGCATCGAGCACCATGCGCGGGAAGCGGGCGCGGTTTTCCGGGCTGCCGCCGAATTCGTCGGTGCGGTCGTTCATCGTGGGGGAGAGGAACTGGCACAACAGGTAGCTGT
>CAVBAM010000388.1:0-2019 GCA_963593315.1 Candidatus Methanomethylophilaceae archaeon
TTGCAAGGTCGGGCACAGCGGGAGGGCAACAGCGTCTTCGTTGACGAGAGCCTCATCCCCTACTCCGACCAATGGCTATATCTCTCGCGAGTGAAGAAGCTGGATGTCGAGACCGTGCGTCGAGTGGTGGGCGGGGCTGCCGACGCAAAACGAAGCGCGAACACCGAAAGAGATTCCGCAATGCCCTGGGAACCCAAAATCCCCAAAGCTCTCGCACAGCAGGACTTCCCCGAACGCGTCACCATCGTTGAAGCCGACATGCTTTACGTGCCCGAGCAGGGCTTAAGCGCAAATGCAGCCTTCTGCATCAAGCGCCTTGCCGCTTTCGCCAACCCGGAATTCTTCAAGCTGCAAGCGCTGCATCGCTCCGTCTACAAAACGCCGCGAATCATGTACCTCGGCGAGATGCGCGACGGGTTTTTCGCACTGCCCCGCGGCTGCAAGGGGGCGCTTCTCGCGATGCTCGACGACATACCGGTCAGCTATGCCGTCGAAGACAAACGAATCGAAGGCACTCGGCAAAGCATTGCTTTCACGGGCCAGCTCAGGCCTGAGCAGGAGCAAGCAGTCGGGCGATTGGCGAAATTCGAGAACGGCATCTTATCGGCACCGACGGGATTTGGCAAAACGGTTATCGCGGCCGCGCTTATCGCCCAGAAAAGCCTGCCCACCCTTGTCATCGTTCCCAAAACCGCATTGCTTTCGCAATGGATGGGAAAACTTAAGGAATTCCTGGCCATCGAGCACCCCGACGGTCCTGCACTCACGCCGTCGGGCAAACCCAGTAAACGCAAGCGGCGCGTTATCGGGCAGATTGGCGGCGGCAAGAACCACGTGACGGGAATTGTCGATATCGCGACGTTCCAGTCTCTCTCGGCGAAAGACCCCGGCACCGCGCAGCCGCAAGTGAAAGAACTCGTGAAAAACTACGGCCTGGTCATCTGCGACGAGTGCCACCATGCGGCAGCCCCGCAAATGGAGCTTATCCTGAAGGCGGTGCGAGCGAAATTCGTCTATGGCCTTTCCGCAACGCCGAAGCGCGCCGACGGGCTTGACCGCGCGCTGTTCATGCTGTGCGGACCTATACGTTACCGCATCGACCCGAAAGAGCAGGCGCGGCAACAAGGATTCCGACGGGTTCTTCGACCGCGATTCACGAAGATTCGCCTGGCCAACTACGAAGATGGGCAGTCTTTCAATCAGATTCTCGACGAGCTGTGCAAGCACGACGCGCGAAACAGGCTTATCGCGGCCGACGTCGCGTGTGCAATCGAAAGCGGGCGACGGGCGCTTGTGCTTTCCAAACGCAAAGAGCATGTACGTCGACTAGCCGATGTCATTGCGATAGAGACAGGCGCCAGCCCGCATGTCCTCGTCGGCGAGGGAGGAGCCCGCGAGCGCCGAGAAAAGCTTGCGGAAGCCGTGAGCGCGGTTTCGGACGGGCCCGCCGTCATCGTGGCAACCGAGAGCTACCTCGGCGAGGGATTCGACGCATCGGCACTTGACACGCTGTTCTTGGCGACGCCCATATCGTTCGACGGAAACGTGACGCAACAAGTCGGACGGCTTCACCGAACAAGCGCGGGCAAAACGAGCGTCGAGATTTACGACTACGTCGACGCCACGGTCCCCATGCTTGAGCGCATGCATAAGAAGCGCCTGAAGACCTATGCGAAACTGGGATATGAACTAGCTGCCGGCGAGGGCGAAGGGAGTGAAGCAGCAAAAAGCGCCCAGTTCGTCATGCATTATGGGGCAATGCGGGCATTGACGGCGGATATCGCCAACGCGACACGCACGATCAGCATCGTGGCGCCTTACGCATCCTCGAAAGCTGCGACTTCAGTAATAGAGCCGCTCGCTGACGCGGTTCGCAGGGGAGTGCACGTCGACTGCCGCGTAACGAAGCGGCCCGAAGACGTCGTCCTCAAACGATTTGCTGATGCGGGTGTGCCGCTGACGGTCGACCCCGCAATCCAGCACCCATGCCTCGCCGTGTTCGACGAGAAGACTCTATGG
>CAVBAM010000389.1:0-2016 GCA_963593315.1 Candidatus Methanomethylophilaceae archaeon
CGTGACGGCGGCAAGCTCGATGCGCGCATGCCCCGCCTCGGGCGTCATGGACGAATCGATGAACTGCAGCGCGCGGTCGGCCGCCCGCTGCCCGGCCGCGTCGCCGTCGAACAGGTACACGATGCGGTTGCGCGCATGGCGCGACAGCACACGGATATGCTGGCGCGTGAGCGCGGTGCCGAGCGTGGCGACCGCGTTGGTGATGCCCTTCTCGTGCATGGCGATGACGTCGGTGTATCCCTCGCACACCACCGCCGTGCCGGTGGCGGTCATGGACGCCTTCGCCTTGTCGAGCGCGAACAGCACGCGCCCTTTGTGGAACAGCGGCGTTTCCTGCGTGTTGAGGTACTTCGGCTCGCCGGTGCCCACCACGCGCCCGCCGAACGCGATGCACTCGCCCGCCTCGTCGTGAATGGGGAACATCACGCGATCGAAGAACCTATCGCGCAGCCGCCCGTCGCGCCCGGTGAGCGCGACGTTGGCCTGGATCATCTCGTCGGGTTTGAACCCCTTCGCCGAAAGATGGCGCACGAGGGTGCCGCTGCCCGGCGCGAAACCGAGCTGCCAGGTCTTCGGCACCTGCCCGCCTAAGCTGCGCCCGCCCAGGTACTCGCGCGCGGCCTGGGCTTTCGGCGCTTTAGAGCGCATCAGCTGCGTGTGATAGAACTCGGCGGTCTCGGCGCACACCGCCTTCAGGCGCGCCTTGCGGCCCTGCCCCACCCCGCCGCGCCCGCGCGGGCCGTCGTCGGAAATCTCGATGTGCGCGCGCTCGGCAAGGCGGCGCACGGCCTCGGGAAACGTGAGGTCCTCGAGCTTCATGATGTAGGCGAACACGTCGCCGCCCTCGCCGCAACCGAAGCAGTGCCAGCGCTGCTGCGCCGGGTCGATATGGCACGAGGGCGTCTTCTCGTTATGGAACGGGCAGCACAGCCAGAAATCGCGCCCCTTCTGCTTCAGCGGGGTGCGCTCTCCCATGATGGCCACCAGGTCGCTTGCCTCGCGAACTTTCTGGATGTCCTCGTCGGTGATGGCCATGGGTTGCGGAACTCCTTCGTTGGGTGCGCGTTGGGTGCGCGGGGCGGACCCGCGACGCTTCATTAGTAGGCGAAAAGTATAGCGCACCCGCCGCGCCGGCCTGCACCCCGTGCGCTACAATGAACGCGAACAACACCGGGCCGCGTGGCCACCGTGCCCGCAGGCCGAAAAGCGCACGTCAAAAGGACCGCCATGCACGCAGAACCGCCGTATCTTGAACTTGACCCGGAAATCGAGCGCGCTATCGCGGCCGACCTCGCGCAGGGACGAACGCACCCTTGCCGCTTCCCTGACGAAGACGTCTTGCGCCGCGAAGACAACCCGCACGACGCGGCGACACTTGCGCGCACGGCCTTTTCCCGCGACATCGATAAGATCGTCAACACCCCCGCCTATAACCGCTACGCCGGCAAGACGCAGGTGTTTTCCCTGGTGGAAAACGACGACATCTGCCGACGGGGCTTGCACGTGCAGCTGGTCGGCCGCGTGGCGCGCAACATCGGGCGGCTGCTCGGGCTCAACGTCGAGCTCATCGAGGCCATCGCGCTCGGGCACGACCTGGGCCACACGCCCTTCGGGCACGCCGGCGAGCGCTTCCTGTCGCAGTGCTACCACGAGCGCACGGGGCGCTACTTCAACCACAACGTGCACTCGGTACGCGTGATGGATGTGCTCTACCGCCGCAACATCAGCCTACAGGTGCTTGACGGGGCGCTGTGCCACAACGGCGAATTCGAGCAGCAGAAGCTTGAGCGCTCGGGACTTGCCACCTTCGAAGAGCTTGACGCGCAGGTGGAGGCCTGCACGCGCGACGAGGGCGTCATCGCCACGCTGCGGCCGGCCACGTTGGAAGGCTGCGTGGTGCGCGTGGCCGACATGATCGCCTACCTGGGCAAAGACCGCGTCGACGCGCAGGATATCGGCGTGTTGGGATCGCTTGCCGCGTTCGAGAGCCACCGCATCGGGCGCGACAACGCGCGC
>CAVBAM010000390.1:0-2014 GCA_963593315.1 Candidatus Methanomethylophilaceae archaeon
GCAGATTTTCGTAGGCGCGTTCGCAAGAGCGCGCACTCCGGCGAAGCCGGAGCATTCGCCGGCTGATGAGCCGACGGCTCCCCGGCGTCGCCCGGCCTGACCGCTCGCACTTTGTGCGCCAAACGGGTTCAAGCCAGCAAAAACGAAACGCGCCGCTGCCCGAGTCTCTTCGGGCGGCGGCGCGTTGCTCTCAGGGTGCGAAAACCCGCAAGCGAAACTATCGCTCAATCAAATCCATGAGCTCTTGCTTGCTGTGCACATCGAGCTTCGTATAGATATGCTTCGTGTGGCCCTTGACGGTGTTCTCCGTTAGATAGAGCGTTTCGGCGATGTAGGCCTTCGTTCGCCCTTTGCAGAGCAGCTGCATGATTTCAAGCTCGCGCGGTGTGAGATGCTTCGCCTTGGCGATGGCTTCGCAGCGGTCGTCGATGCTCGTATAGTCGGCAGGTGCGGTCGACGGTTCCCCGGACAGCTCCGCGAAAATCCACTTCGTGTTCTGGTCTCGCAGCTCCAAGCAGAAAGTTGCCGTCAAAAGCAATATGAACATGAGGGCGACCGTCGTGGTTGCGTCAATAACCCCAATCGGCGCCGCCATGGCGAAGGCCGACCCAATGGCGAATGGCGCCGCATAGCAGGCCCAGCCGCCGCCGAATACCAAAGGGGAGGGAACGGTGGCGTGGCGCGCGATGTCCGCAAGGGTCAGCCACGCGAACAGGACCACCAAGTCCCATGCGCTGCTTTCCACGCATCTCAGCAGATTGAACTCGGGCAGCGCCGTAAGGCAGAGGATGTCGATCGCAAGAACCACCAACACGATGCGCCACAGTTGCGCGAAGTTGAACGCATGCTTCAGCTTCGCGACAATCAAAAGCACCACCGCGGACACGATAATCTCGAAACCGCGCGCCAGCAAAAATTCAACGGCGGCAACTGAGCTCTGGTTTCCCGAGAAGCGACCCACCAAAAATGCCGTAACGAAACTGAATGCCGCAATGGCGACACACACCTTCCAAAGGCTGTAGAGGTTATGCGACTCGAATCGAACGGTCGGTTTGCTGGAAGCTGGAATGTGGTTGGTTGCAATACGGCATGACGCAATCGACAATGCCGGAAGCAGCATCGCAATCGCAACTTCAAGCGGTAAGGGACAGAAGTGTGCCAGCGTCTTCGCCAAGCATCCGGCAATGTTTGCGGCGAATAGACAGATGATGGCCAGCTTAAGTTCGACCTTCTCGTAGAAAAGGCCCCACTGTAGATACATCCAACCGAGCACGCAGGTGCAAAGAATGGATGCGGGCATCTGCAGGGTTTCGAGCCCCGGCACCTCAAAGGAAGCGGTAAGCAATAGCGTGCCAATCGCACCAATGACTCCGACGCAGACCTGCATCGCCTTGCTCGTGAGAAAGGGGAGCTTTTTGCTGGCGAACAGCCCACCGAATAGCATGGCCGCGGAAAGGGTCAAATACGCCACTTGCCACGACACCTGCATGTCCGTATGCGAGCTGCCGGCTGCATTGACGAGGAAGCCCCATGCAAGCGGTCCGGCAATGCCTATGTATGCAAAATAGTGCGCTTTCAGGGAGGGCTTCCCCTTGTTTTCGCCCTCTTTTCGCGCGACCTCGTTGGTCTCGTTACGATTGGTTCTCATTCTTGTTCCTCTCATCGCGCTGCATGGTATCACAGGGCAATTCGCACTCAGTTTGAAGGGGTTATCAATACAACCCTCTCTTCACCTGGGGAAACGTAAAGCAACCCCTTTCGGGTTGCTGTAAAATGCGAAAAAATTCCCATCGAAAACCCCACCATCGGGGGATGTTGGCGGTAATCGGAGTCGGTAATATGCTTAAACATCAACTGCATATCCGCGGAAGTCGAAATCAAAGCCGCGTCGAGGATCCCTCCCCTTACACGATCCAGCACGTTCCCCTTGCGTGCGACGCGACGAACCCCTTGTCCTCCTTGGCTTCCGAAATCTCCTTCAGCGACCCGCCATCCCCTCCGGCGGGTCGCCTTT
>CAVBAM010000391.1:0-2005 GCA_963593315.1 Candidatus Methanomethylophilaceae archaeon
ATGCGCGGCAGCGTGCCCGTGCGCGCGAGGGGTTCGGGCAGCTCTTCGTCGTCGGGCACACAAGCATCCTCGCTGACCGCGGCGGGGCCATCGGCTTCAGCGTCCTCGCTGACCGCGGCGGGCCCATCGGCTTCAGCGCCCTCGCTGGCCGTCGCAGGCTCGTCGGCTTCTTCCGCGGCTTCATCAACTACGGCGCTGGGCGCCTCATCGGCCGCTTGCGCATCAGCAGTCTCATCAGCTGCGACCTCGACCGCTTCCGCAGCCTCATCAGTCGCTTCCGCATCCTCGGCGGCCGCGGCGGGCTCAACCTCGCCATCTGCAGCTGGGGCGACCTCTTCGATTTCGCGCTCGTCTAGCTCGCGCTCCTGCGCTTCTTCAAGCTTCTGGCCGCATTCGTTGCAGAACTTCGCGCCGGGGCGGTTTTCCGTATGGCAGTGAGGGCAGATCATATGCGTGAAACCTTTTCGGACGGAGACGTCGTTGTTTATCGCGTAGATTGTAGCCGAAAGCCGCCGCCCGACAGGTGCTCGCAAGAAACCCTCAAACCGCCGTTACAGCAGCTACAGCCCCTCTCCATACCCGAAGCGGCGGATTTGCGTGGCGTCGCGGCGCCAGTTCTTCTTCACCTTCACCATGAGGTCCAAAAACACGCGCGTGCCAAGCAGCTGCTCCAAATCGCGGCGCGATTCCTGGCCGATGCGCTTGATGGACGCGCCGCCCTTGCCGATGATGATGCCCTTCTGGCTGTCGCGCTCCACGTAGATGCGCGCCATGATGCTGTTCAGGTTCTTCTTCTTGTCGAAAGACATGTCCTCGACGGTCACGCCGATGGAATGCGGCACCTCGTCGCGGAACGTGCGCAGAATTTTCTCGCGGATGAACTCGGCAACGATGACCTCGATGGGCTGGTCGGTCTCCATGTCGGCGGGGAACCATGCCGGCCCCTCAGGCAGAAAGCCCTCCACTTCCTCGATGAAGGCGTCCACGTTGTAGCCGCTTTCCGAGGAAAGGCCCACCATCGCGTCCCACGAATGCAGCTCCATGGCGGCCTGCGCCTGCGCGTGGAGCTCATCCTTCGTCACCAGGTCGGCCTTCGACAGCACGCAGATCTTCTTCGCATGCTTGGCATGCGGGCCGGCCAGCTGCGCGGCCACCCACTCGTCGCCGCGCCCGACGGGCTTCGAAGCGTCGATGAGCATGGCGATGACGTCCACGTCCTCAAGCGCCTTGAGCGCCGAGGTGTTCAGCTCCTCGCCGAGCGCGTCGTGAGGCTTGTGCAGGCCGGGCGTGTCCACGATGATCATCTGGAAATCGTCGCGCGTGTAGACGGCGCGGAAGCGGTGGCGCGTGGTCTGCGCGGTGTCGGACGTGATGGCGATCTTCTTGCCCATGATAGTGTTGAGCAGGGTCGATTTGCCGGCGTTCGGGCGGCCGACCAGCGTGACGAAGCCGGAACGGAAGCCCTCGCCCGAAGGCGGGGCGGCGTGGCCGAAGTAAGCGTCGAGATCCATGGGGGGTTCCTTTTCAAGAAAGTGGCGAATAGGGAAAACGGGCGGTTAGCGGGATTGCAGGCGATTGCAAACGGCTGACCGGCTGGCAGGCGGCTAACGGGCTGGCGAACGGCCAGGTCAACCAAATAACGCGAGTATGCGCGGGACGAACACGACGAGGCCCACCGCCACCGAGGCCGCCGCCCCGGCCAGCGCGGCGCCGGCGGCGCAGTCCTTCGCCTTGCGGGCGAGCTCGTGGTAGCCGGGGGAAGCCAGATCGACCACTGCCTCGATGGCGGTGTTCACCGTTTCCAGCGCCAGCATCATGCCGATGCAGATGATGATGGCCAGCCACGACGGCGCGTCGATACGCAGGGCGAAACCGAGCACGATCACGGCGCCGGCAGCCGCAAGATCAATGCGCACGTTGCGCTCGGTGCGCACGGCCTCGGCAAACCCGCGCCCCGCATTGCGGAACGCGGTGGCGATTCCGTAGCGCTGACCTGCGTCTTTCG